>CAZWRW010000001.1:0-7496 GCA_964636465.1 uncultured Ruminococcus sp.
AAACATTGATTTGCCTTCGGCAAATTTAGGAACGGTCACAGCCCGTTCCCTACAAAATTCCGTTGTGCAATCACATAGAATTATTGAACATATGAAAAAAATCCCCACACATTAAACTTGTGTGGGGTGATTCTTTTTAATACATGGCGTTCATGATACTATTCTTTAGTTTCGTCATTAGATTTATCTTCTTTAGTAGTAGGTTGGTCTTCGGGCTCGTCCTTGAACTCAACATCAACGTTAGAATCGGATGGAACATCCTCAGTTTTCGCTGATGGTTCAACCTCGATATCTACATCTTCTACATCATCTATGTCTACATCCTCGAAGCAGTCGCAACAGTCATCCGAAGCGGAACATACGAAGTCGCCGTCCTGATTGTCGTCCTTTTTGGAAGTCTTTTCATCTTCAGCATCAGCACACTTTTTCATAGCGTCTATAGCCACACACGCAGATACTACAGAAACTAACGCACAAAATACTCCTATAAGTTCTTTCATAAGAAACTTCTCCTTTCAAAGTTGAGTTTTAAAAACACTTGCTAAATTTAGTATATCACAAAAGCTGTAGAATTTCAATAGATTTTGAACATTTTTTTTGTATTTTTTCACTAAACTTGTCAACTTGATTGAATATATCGAACTGGCGTTATGTTAAAACCTATAAGGTACTTGAAATTAGTCTAAATATAGTGTATAATATCCTTATCGTTTACGATAATAAGTTTAAAGGAGTTTTTTTATTTATGTTGACTGATATAGAAATCGCACAGGGGTGCAACATGAAACCTATCGTTGAAGTTGCAAAGGGTATCAACATAGACTATGAAGATATCGAGCAGTATGGACACTATAAAGCCAAGGTATCGGAGAGCCTATTCAAAAAGGTTGAAAACAATCCTGATGGTAAGTTAATCTTAGTTACAGCCATCAACCCCACACCTGCTGGAGAGGGTAAGACTACCGTATCCGTGGGCTTACAACAAGCTATGGGTAGACTAGGTAAGAAGTCCGTAGTAGCATTAAGAGAGCCATCCTTAGGGCCAGTATTCGGCATTAAAGGTGGTGCTTGTGGTGGTGGATATTCTCAAGTAGTACCTATGGAAGATATCAACCTACACTTCACTGGTGATATGCACGCCATTACTTCTGCGAACAATCTACTATGTGCCATCATAGATAACCATATGCAACAGGGTAACGCACTTAGAATCGACCAAAGGCGAATACTCTTCAAACGTTGCATGGATATGAACGACAGAGCTTTAAGGAACATCGTAGTAGGTTTAGGCGGAAAAATCAATGGTGTACCTCGTGAAGATGGTTTCCAAATCACAGTAGCCTCTGAAATTATGGCTATCCTATGTTTAGCTAAAGACTTAGACGACTTAAAAGCTCGTTTTGAAAAGATACTAGTCGCTTATGATTTAGATGGCAATCCAGTATATGCAAAGCAACTCGGAGTATGTGGTTCTATGGTTGCACTCATGAAAGATGCTCTAAAGCCTAATCTAGTTCAAACTTTGGAGGGTAATCCAGCATTTGTGCATGGTGGCCCATTTGCTAATATCGCACATGGATGTAACTCCGTACGTGCTACAAGATTAGCATTAAAGCTCGGTGATTACTGTATCACAGAGGCAGGTTTCGGTTCGGACTTAGGTGCTGAAAAGTTCTTTGATATCAAGTGTAGGTTTGCCGGATTGAAACCATCCTGTACTGTAGTAGTAGCGACCATTAGGGCATTGAAATATAACGGTGGTGTTCCAAAGAGTGACCTCTCTACTGAAAACTTAGATGCACTCAAAAAGGGAAGTATCAACCTAGTTACGCATATCGAGAACATGAAAAAGTTCGGAGTGCCTGTAGTAGTAGCCATCAATAAGTTCCACACCGACACACAAGCCGAAGTTGAATACATTCAAGAACTTTGTGACAGTCTAAATGTAAAGGTATCATTAGCGGAAGTGTTCGCAAAGGGTGGCGAAGGCGGTCTTGACCTTGCACAGAAAGTACTCGATACTATCGACAATGAGCCATCAAACTTCAAACCACTTTACGATGTAGACCTAACTATCAAGGAGAAGTTAGAGACTATTGCAAGAGAAATCTATCGTGCAGATGGCGTGGTATTCACTAAACAGGCTGAGAAATCCATCGCTGAGATTGAGAAGATAGGCATGGATAAGTTACCAGTATGTGTAGCCAAGACACAGTACTCACTATCCGATGATGCTACTAAGTTAGGCAAACCTGAAAACTTCACTATCACCGTTAGAGATGTGAAACTATCTGCAGGTGCAGGTTTTGTGGTAGCACTCACTGGTGATGTCATGACTATGCCAGGTTTGGGCAAAAAGCCTACTGCCATGGTAATCGACTGTGACAACGATGGCAACATAACTGGATTATTCTAATTGAATCTTAAAGTTTAATTATCACATTGAACGGAACGTCGCCCACGACGTTCCGAATTATATCGAATTGTTTTTAGACTATAAATCAACAAAGGGTGGTTTTGTTATGGAAAAGGTTACTCATTCCGCTGAGGAGAGTATAGAGTTTGGAAAGTACATAGGTTCAAAACTCCATAGAGGTGACGTTATAGCATACTTTGGCGGTCTAGGTATGGGCAAGACCACTATAACTAGAGGTATCGTCATGGGGTTGGGACTTAAAGATGACGTGTTTTCACCTACGTTTACGCTATCCAATGAGTATAGGGGAGAGGGTATCAACGTGTACCATTTCGATATGTATCGCATACTAGGCATGGATGGCTTAGAGGGTATAGGGTTCTTCGACTACCCATTGGAAGATAACGTGACCATCATAGAATGGGCTGAAAACGTTGAAGAAATCTTCAATGAGGACACTATCAGGATTACCATAGAACGCATAGACGATGACACTAGAAAGTTCACAGTAGATGGAGGTGATAGGTTTTGTTAATCTTAGGAATTGAAACTTCAGGCAAGGTAGCCTCCGTGGCGTTGATGGATGGCGAAATCCTCTTAGCAGAGGACAGCGTATATACTACGTTGACACATTCTCAAGTGATTATGCCTATGTGTCAAAAGCTTTTAGCTAGTGCCAATAAGACTCTAAAAGATGTTGATAGGTTAGCGGTATCATGTGGAGCGGGTTCTTATACAGGTTTGAGGATAGGCATATCAGCAGTTAAGGCTATGAGTTTTGCATTGAACATTCCGTGCAATGGAATTTCCACATTAGAGAGTTTAGCTTACAACGTCTTTGGATTTAACGGTGTAGTATGTTCAGTTATGAAAGCTCGTTTAGATTTGGTATACTGCGGAATCTTCCACAGTGACATGAAGACTATCACACGTACTATGGAAGACTCTATTTTAAGTAAGTCGCAACTGCGTGAGGTTCTAAGCACTTACGATAGTGACATCATACTAGTTGGTGACGGTGCAGAAGATTTTTATAACTCATTTGAATTTGCCGATAACGTGGTGTTATCATCATCCAAGGATAGGTTACAGTCTGCGAGTAGTCTCTGCGAGATAGCTAAACGTAGTGAGCCACAATCTCCACACGACTTACAGGCTTTATACTTGCAACCTACTAAAGCTGAAAAAGACCGTCAAATTAAAAATCCCGTGTAGGGAACGATGTCCACGTCGTTCCGCCATGTGATAGCATGGGATTGATTTTTAAATATGATTTTTTAAACGGAACGCTCCTTGAACGTTCCGATTTTTTTTTACTCATTAAAGATTGCTTTTGTATAGTATCCACATTTTTCAGTATTTATCCATTAAAATTATTGACATTTATTCCAATTTGATGTATAATATATTGAGTAGGTAAAATACCTATTAATATATACAAGGAGGTACAGTGCTATTCTGGTTTATGAACTGGATTTGCACTTACAAAGTTTATGAAAAAAGTATCAATTTTCCTAGCGATGTTGTTAGCATTATGTTGCTGTGGGTGTGATTCTTCAGGGACTGAACTTCAAGTCGAAAGTAAGGATGTAACCATAGAAGTGTTAGTAACGTCCAACTCCATCTTTTGGGATACTGTAAAGCTTGGAGTAGATGATGCTTCACAAGAGTTAGGAGTAAACATCGTATTTGAGGCACCACAATCGGAATCGGACGTTGACGAGCAGAAACAGATGTTAGAGGACGCTATCAACAATGGAGTAGATGCCATCATCATATCACCACTTGATGCTAACGCCTTAAATGAAACTCTAGCTAATGCTACTGCAAGAGGTATTCCAGTGTTGACTATAGATAACACATCCACATATAGTGGGGTCAAGAGTGCTATCGGGACACAGAACGAAAACGCAGGTGCATTGGCATTTGAAAACTTAGCAGAACTCATGAACAAAACCGGTGAGATAGCTATCATAAAGCATAGTAATTCCACGGTAGCTAATGATAGGGTTAAAGGTTTCCAAAGCAAATACAGTGACTATCCTGACATTACCGTTGCAACGACTCTAGAGCCTAACGGTGACAACGATGCCATTCCAGACTTAGTAAAGCAGTGTTTAGAAGAGAATCCTAATGTAAAAGGATTTCTTACTACTAGTCAATCTTCTACCATAGCCCTATGCAAGACTATAGAAGAGCTTGGTCGTAACGATATCATGATAGTAGGTTTCGATGCTGCCGAGGCTGAAATAGGATATCTAAAGGACAACATTCTTACAGGCACGATGGTTCAAAATCCTTACTTGATGGGTTACTTAGGCATTAGAAATGCTTACAAAGTCATAGAGGGAGAGAGTATCGATAGTATTATAGATACTGGTATAACCTACGTCAACCTGCTCAACATGACCGAAGAGGATATAGAGATACTACTATATCCGATGGGTAAGGAAAATAGCACTACTTAAAATATAGTGTATACTACTCCAAATGTGCTGTATCTTTAGATACTTGATACTTATAATATAATAAACTTCCAACGTATATAATGTACCTTAAATGAACGTCAAAATTCAAATGGCGTGTAGATAGATAAGACGATTTATAGATAACATACTTTTTTAGAACATACTTAAAGGAAAATAATACGACAGAACGTAGACATCAAAGAAATCTTTTTAGAATGGAGTTTGAAAAATTATGAAAAAAACCGCACTATTTTTAGCTTTATTACTGACTCTTTGTAGCTATGGTTGTAGCTCAAGCGAAGACCTAGTCGTAGAAGAGAAAGACATAACTATTGAAGTAATAGTGAAGTCCGAGGGTGTAGAGTTTTGGGAAACAGCAGTCAAAGGTGCTGAGGATGCTTCAAAGGAGTTAGGAATCAAAGTAAACTGTGAGGCTACCCCAACAGAATCCGATGTAGATATGCAGATAGAACTACTACAGAACGCCATAAACGATGGTGTTGATGCTATCGTGGTAGGTCCATTGGATACTACGGCTCTAAACGATACCTTACAGGTTGCAAACTCTAAGAACATACCTGTAATCACGATAGACTCTTCCGTTACATATAGTGGAGTTAAAAGTCTAGTAGGTACTCAAAACGAAACCGCAGGTGCAATCGCTGCTAGGAACTTGGCAACGTGCTTAAATGATAAAGGTGACGTAATAGTTATCACGCATGGCGACGACACTGTCATTACTGCTAAGGAAAGAAAAGATGGCTTTATAAATGAGATGCAAGAGAGCTATCCAAGTATTAGCGTATTGGATTGGATAAACGGTCAAGCTGATAAGGAGACTTCTAAGAAGTTAGTAGAAGACTACATAACAGCACATCCAACGGTTGAAGGTATCTATGCTACCAATGAATCAGTAGCGGTAGGTGCTTGTGAGGCGGTCTTAGAACTCGGAAGAGATGACATATCTATCATAGGTTTTGACTCCTCCGATGCTGAAGTAAACTACATAAAGGACGACGTACTAAAGGGTACTATGGTACAGAATCCATACCTAATGGGATACCTCGGTGTTAGGAACGCATACAAACTTATCAATGGAGACAGCATAGACAGTTTCATAGATACTGGTATAAACTACGTGGACGCATCTACCCTAAACGACCCTGACGTAGAAATACTACTGTATCCAATGGGCAAAGACGGGGAGCAGTAAACGTATTTTAACATCAATTCGGAAAGTTTAGAAACTATATTGAATTGGCGTTAATTATAGAGTTCACATTATCGGATGTGTGTTAAAATATTTAGTTAGGAGGGAACGGTGTAAAATTCAAAGCGAACAAGCAATGAGTTTGAACACCTTGCAAAATTTATGAAAGACTCAAAAAATATTTCTAGTATCGCAATCGTCAACATAGTAATAGTGTTGTTCGTAGCGATGAACCTCTCAGGTTTGGTATCCATCTACAATAGGTATACCAAGATAGTCAACAACAATATGCAGGCTATCGAGAACGTAAAGGATATAAACTTATACTTACAGAGTATAGATAATAACATACTTTACTCCATCAATAAGATTGCAGATAATCGTACTGCATCAGTTACGGAGTACACTCAAAATATAGATATGTACATGGGCAAGTGTACTGATACTATCGCAGAATATCAACAGATAGACATCACGACATTGGAGGCACAGCGTTTTAACTTATTTAGTGTGTACTTCCAAAGCTACGAAAAGAAAGTAAACTCTATACTATCCACGATAACTTCTAAAGATGCGGAATCTGCACAAGCCATCTACACACAGGAGCTACTACCAGTTAGGAACTGTATCATGGAACTTCTAGATGCTTTAAACGACCTCTCAGATTCTAGTAGTACACAACGTCTAAACGTAGTGAACCATTACTGTAAGTTGATGGGTCTAATCACATTGATAGTAGGTATAGTTTTGATGGTAGTAGTAAACGTCCTTAATAAGAGACAGAAGTTAGCAACTGCAAAGCTAATCCAAAGTAATGAAACCATCATGAAACAGAAAGGTACTATCAAGAGTACTACTTACAAGGACATCATCACGGATGCCTACAACAGAAACAGTTTCCTATCGGACTTTACAGACGGCAAGAAGACACTCAGCACTACAGAGAGCGGTTACTTCATAATGTTCAACTTAGATGGTTTCCATAGGATAAACTTCAACTATGGTAACAACGTAGGTGACTTAATCCTCGGAGAAACTGTAGATAGAATCAGTAACGTATTTAATGGCAACAGTATCTATAGAACAGGTTCGGATGAGTTTGTAGTTTTAGTCAAGACACAATCCACACCAGAGAGTTACAACCAAGTCATTGCACTAGTGAACAACGCTAAGATGGCTCTAACGAAACCATATCAAGTAGGACAAGGCGTAGTAAACCTATCGTGTTCAATAAGCTGTGTATATGTAAATGGTGCTTGTACTCTAGGCACTGACCTTCTTGAAACTGCATCGGAGGCTATCAAGCAAGGTAGAATGAGTGGCTATGGTAATACTACATTTATCAATACAGAGAACAATCAAAGTTATCTATTGAACGTTTAAATTTAAATTTTGACTTAAA
>CAZWRW010000001.1:7596-8939 GCA_964636465.1 uncultured Ruminococcus sp.
TTGAATAAAAAGATTAGTGGGACGGGTTTCAATACCCATCCCACTTGGAGGTTTACAAGATGAAAAATAATTTAGTTGCTTCTAGCGATTTTAATGGGGAGTTTGCTTTTAGCAACCCAAATGAAAAAAAATACAAATAACGAAAGTTTTAGGTATTTGCATTAGCATTAGTTGTTTTCAGCAATTGTAGTAGTAGTGTTGCTTTCAACAACTGATGCGGTAGTGTTACTTTCGGCAACTGAGGTAGTAGTGTTGCCATCGCCGTCAGCCTTGATGTCGTCGCCGTTGTCGTTCTTGATGTCGTCCATGTTGTCAGGCTTGTTGTCGTCATTGATGTCAACCTTGGTGTCGTCGTCGCTGTCGGACGTGCTGTCTTTTTTGTGCTTTTTGTCTTGACTTTGATGGTCACCACCACCACCACCGCCGAAACCACCAAACGAACTACCTTCGCCGATTTGGCTAACACTACTAGATACTTCTACAGAACCAACTTCTGTGCCACTAGTAAGTGTGCCGTCCTCGGATATTGTAGCATCTGTGTAGATGGTGTAGGTTTCACCAGTGATAATCTTGTCACTACTGAACACGATACCTTCCATATCTTTAGCGTTTTCAACGTCTAGGATTACATTGTTGTTGCTATCCACAAGTGCGATGTGGTTTCCACTCTTAGCGGAAACGCTCAAACAGTAGATGGAATTTTGTGTTGAACTGTCATCAGGGGTTTCAAACATCTGTTTAGCACCACCAGCGATTAATGTACCACCATTGATTGTGATAGTATTTCTATTGTCTCCGCAATCTAGAGGGCCATCACCGCCACTGGTAGGGCCATCAACTGTGACTACGCCACCATTGAACACTAAATCACCATTTGAGTCTATGCCATCACCAGATGCGTTTACATAAGTAGTACCGCCGTTAAACTCGATATATCCAGTAGCGTTACCGAATCCACCGAAACCGCCACCGCTAGTAGTCGTGGTAGTACTAGTCTTATCGGAGCCGTTGAAACCGTCATCAGAGGCTACTACTTGAATATCACCGCCGTTTACGTAGATGTTAGCACCCTCTATGCCCTCATAGGAGTTTTGAATGTCTATGTTACCATCGTAGATGGTGCAATCGTAGTCTGCATGGATACCGTCATCACCAGCGTTAATGGTGAAAGTTCCACCATTGATAGTTACACTGCCATTACTGTGTATAGCATCATCTTGAGAATCCAAAATGAAAGTACCGCTATCAATAGTTAGGTCACCATTTGAAGAGATAGTTTTGGAGGAAGTCTCATCACTAGAAGTGTCATCCGTGGAAGTTTCCGAGCTGTTAGGGTCGAAGTT
>CAZWRW010000001.1:9039-17997 GCA_964636465.1 uncultured Ruminococcus sp.
GCTAGGGTCGAAGTCGCCCATATCAAAATCGCTAGGGTCGAAGTCGCTCATATCGAAATCACTAGGGTCAAAGTCACTCATATCGATATCGCTCATGTCAGGCATTTGCATACCGCCACCGCCGAAACCACCGCCACCAAATCCACTAGAATGTGCGGATGCGTTAGTGTGTCCATTTGCGGAAGTCAAATTGAAAGTACCATCTAATATGTTAGTGTATCCACCAGACTTGATACAGTCGCCTTGTGAATTGATGGTTATGTCACCACTCTCGATAACTATATAACCCTTGTCATCACTATCGGAACTTTTACTCTTGATACCATCACCAACACAAGTTAGATTTAGTGTACAATCCTTGATAGTAACGCTATCATTGCCTTTTAGTGCGTGGTTACTAGCGTTGATAGTCACACTACCACCCGAAACTCTTAAATTGTCCTTAGTAGCGATACCGTTGCCATAGTTTGCGGTAATCGTTAGAGAACCATCACCATTGATAGTAAGGTCATCATCACTGTAGATAGCTCCGTTTGGAGTGTCGTCTTCATCGTCATCCGAATCACTTTTAGATGCACGGGTATCGGAGATACTGTTATTACTGTCAGTTTCCAACGTTATTACGGTCTTGTTCGCTGACTTCACGTAGATAGGTGCATTAGTACTGCAACTGATATCCACGTTGTTTAAGACTAATTCTACTTCGTCATCCTTAGAACAGTCCACTACTATTTGACCATCCGAGAGAGTGCCAGTTAAGTAGTATATTCCTGTAGACGTTATAGTTACCACAGAATCCTCTATAGTTACATCGCTACTGTCGCATTGAGCAGTAGTGCCATCTAGTGTGATGTTTACCACATTTGATGAGTCTACTGTATCGGAAGTGCCTAAACTTAATTCTTTAGCACTGATACTTTCACTTGTAGCACTTGTAGAATCGTTGGTTTGTGTACTGGTCTGAGATGTCGAACAACCTGCCAAAAGCATAGTACTAGCGAATAGGATTGAAAATAGTCTTATATTAAACTTTAACATATAACGGTATCTCCTTTGAAGACTTTTAAACTTTTAACTTATGTGATATATTATCGCATAATATTATGATTGAATTGTGTATTAATTAAGTAGTTTTATAAAAAGATTATAGAAAAAATAACGTATTTATGGGGTTGAAAATTTCCATATCTATTCACAAAACATCATAAACAAATCAATCAAACTAGGTTTAGCTTAAAATCAAAAACGGAACGCTTTACACGTTCCGTAGGATTTAACCATAGTATTTAAATAGAACATAGCCTTGTCCATCTAGGTGATATTCTCTGTACGTTTCAGTAAAAGTGTCATCTTGGGTGCTTGGAATAATGTCTACATAGTTGCTGTATATAGGTATGGTTTTATCACTGATGGATACCACATCATAATGAGTACTTATAAAATTGCCATCGTTGTCAAAGTAGAAGTATAGAGAGAAGATATCATAAGTTTGGGTAGTTTCGTTGAAGTATACGGTAAACACATACTTTTGAGTATCCTCTGTGCCTACAGGGATGTCGTCAAGGTCTATACTTCCTGAATAGAAGTTCTTAATGATATCTAGATACATCCTCTTCACAAAGTCTTCTGGAGATTCGTCTTCTTGTTGGGTGTAATCCAAGTTTAGATTGTTTTCACTATCGAATGTAGCGGTACTTTCTAAATCTTGAACGTCAGTGTATAAGTAGTCTTCAAAGAGTTTTCGCATGATACGATAAGGGTTGTAGTTATGGTCTTTGCATACGGCTTGTAGATACTCTAAAATCTCGAAGTTTTTGCAATCTTTATCATTTAAGAGCCACACGATACCCTCACCAACTTGATAAGTCTTGTAATCGTCAGGAAGAGTGTCTATCATGTATTGACTCAAAATTGGTAGCGATTTGCTTATAGTGTAAGTATCCGTGACTTTTGTGGAGGTTGGTGTATACGTAACATTTGAATCGTCCTCAGCGGATTGTTTATGGCTACGGTCATATTGAGATATGAATTGTTGAACATAACCGTTTTCAAAGCTCATGTTTACGTATCGCATAGGGGCGAAGTTAGTGAAGAACATCAATACTAACACGTATAGAGCCACCGTAACTGCATGACTATAACGTTCACCATCTATGAACACTGCGGAAACTATGTTATCTATGACGATATCCAATATACAGATGTACGTCAATGCAACGGCTATCAATGTCACTATGGTGTATACTATTGAAACCCCATTGATATTCGGTAAGACTACAAACGCATACAGGATGTTAAATGCCACCACCATCACAAGATTTAAAAACTTGTGCTTAGTACCTTCATAGAACAGACTCAGCAGACAAGAACATATTAAGTATACAAATAATATTTGTAATACATTCCCTTGGACGGTTGCACTTATGATATATAAGTTTACCATAGTGGCTGGCATAATCAATATGATTATGAACGACCCAATAGAATAAGGAAGTTTCTTAGCAAACTTCGTAGGTTTGCTTTTCGCTGATTTTACTGTGAATATCGTATCAAATACCATGATGATTAACAGTAATATAGGAGCAATGGTCAACAAATATTTACACCTCCGTGTTGTTTACGTTTAGACAGTAGTATAGACAAGTTCTCGCCTTATCTATAGGGAAGTATCCAAAGCCTGACATATAGTCTTCAGTGTAAGGGTTTACGTTCTTGGAGACTGTCAAGTTGTAGTCCAAGTTTCGGATAGTAAAACTTCTGTCTACGTGTGGAATATCATCTTGAAGCTGTATAATACTGTAAGACATTTCCGTGTACCTAGTGATTAAATCTTCAATAGGTAGGGTAGTCTTGATGTTTGAATAGCTTTCGGAATTGTCATTGAAAATCAAAGCATAACCCTGATTCTTATAACCATTCTTTAGGCATTCGAGCATATAGCAGATTATCAAATCCCAGTTATCATGGGATATGTCACCACTGGTGATTCTGTTCCATTCGGAATAGTTTTTAGCAGTTTCACTATCCAATACGAACTGTTCAAAGCTTAAATCATCGACTGAGCCGTTCACATTCAGTAGTGAGTAGTATTGACTAACGATACTATCAGTATAACCCTCTGGCATATTATCCTTGCAGTAGGTGGCATACTCATAGATGTACTTTATATGCAAGTCATAGACTAGACCGTTCATAGTATCCATGCAGTTGTATATTACGCTCTTAGGGATTTCTGTAACTGAACTGATAGTTAAACAGTAGTCATCCTTTATGAAATCTATCAAACTCTGTTTTGAGGAGTCCACTAAATCTTGGAGGGTTTGGTCTTTTGAGATTGGGGTATTCAAATATAGTGTAGTGATAGTTAGAGAATCGTTCATATTGTAGAGCATGAGAGCATCTTCTACTGAGCCGTCGTCAGCGGTTAAGAATAGTAGGTTGACATCAGCGACATTTTTAAAGGTATCAGAGGAGTTGGAGAGGTTGTATTCTACTTTTTGTATAGAGTTGAAGTTTTCAGTAGCGATAGCTTTCAAATTGTTCACAGTAGCGGTATAGTGTGAATACATTCCGAAAATCAACACTGCGAAGATTGCCAACGGTACTACTGATAGTAAAAACTTCTGTATGGAGTACAGACCATCTTTATCATTTTCCTCCCACACGATACGGTATTGCTTAATAGTTTGAGGATTGTGTGCCATATCAGCGGAGGTAATCTTGTAAGTATCGTTAAAAGGTAGCGATATACCGTTGCCGTTCTTTTCTAAGTGATAAGTTTCCTCACTGTTGGAGAGGTTAGTAATCTCATAAGTATTGAGTGTTCTGGTAATCTTCAACTTAGTTTTAAGCCGATTTTTTCCCTTGTATAGGTTGTACTTGATGCCATAATCGGTGAGGTCGTTAATGTCCTCCTTGTGAAAATAAGTGTTGTACACACTTATGAAAATTATAAAGAGTATTATTACTATACTAATAATAACGAGAATTATCGAACTCATAACACCACCCCTTTATATTGGTAGATAACTCATATTTAAAACGTCCTGTAGACACTCTTTTAACGTCAATAGATACCCCATGCAATCTTTAACGGACATATCTACTTTTAAAGATTCTAATAAATCGGATAGGTTCTGTTTATCGTTCAGTAGATGGTATATGTTATGTTTAAGTTGTAGCACTTGAGTTGCTCCAATGTTTAAAGGATAGTCGCCATCCATGAAAATATACTCCATGGAGTCGGCGTCGTCATCAGTATCGTAGTAGTAGATGTATTTCAGTAGAAGTTCAGGGGTAGTAAGTACTAAGATTTTTTCGTAGCCGTTCAAGTGGGAAAAGTCGAAGTTAGGGTTGTAAATCCAGAAGTATTGACTAAGCACTCTAGAGATATCCTTAAAAGTTTCGCCGTCGAAGTTTAGAGAAGTTTTCTTTAAAAAAGTTTTGTTGCACCTTATCGGTGTAAGTAGATTCAACTTGCCGTAGTATGTAAAAGGTTTGAAACGTCTCGGATTATCCCCAATGGTTATAGCACTGATATTAATCAATCTGTCAAAAGTTTCACGATGTAGGCGTTGTGTTCGTGTAGATAGCGATTCTGTGAACTCTTTTCCATAAGGATATTCCGCTTGTAATACTATCCCGATTTTTTGTAACAGTTTGATAGTACGTTCATTTAGTAAATCATCAGATGATAGTATGTGTTCATATAGAGCCTTTAAGAGTTCATAGAGTGTATCTAGGTAGGCATCTTTGGAGAGGTACAAACTTTTGAATAGTAGTAATAGTATAGAAGTATCTGTAGGGGAGAGTTCCAAAACGCTTAACGCATTGCAGAGGTTCTCCAATGGTTGAGAGTTTTCCAAATTCAAAACACTTAGACGTTCATACACTTCATTTAGACGTTGTTGATTCTGTTCGTCACTCAAAAAAGTTTGGAGTTCTTCAACGGAAGTCTCCTCTATGGTTGAAACGTACTTATCATAGAGGGGACTCTCTAAACGTTGAGTGTTAATCAAAACTGAAACTATATCGTCTAGGGAGACTTTCAAAGCTATTACGGTATTCAATGCGTAGGTATTCTGTATTGAGTAGTCATCGATAAAATCCCAAACGTTCACCCTGTTGATGGTCACTTCACAACGTTGCATGAAAAAGTTCACATACTGGTGATGATTTTCAAAACTGTCCATAGGGGCGTTAAAAATCCATTTGAGAGTTTCACGGTTACGAGTAGGAGTTACCACATCAAACTTGATACCATCGTTGTAGTTGTACACGAACATCTTAATGTAGGTCAAGTACATCTCACCTACGGAGAGGACTCTTTTAACCTCTCTAATGGGAACGTTCACACCACTGACCTTTAAGCCAGTAGGATTATTATGTATCTTATAGCAGAGGTTTAAACCTAAGATTTCATTGGTAAGGTACAAAAATTTAGAAATGTTGTCATCATCAAGTTGTAGAGGGATAGAGCCATCTTTAGGGCATTTCAGCTTTGCGATATCCACATCACAACTGTGTTTGCCATCAAAGTATAAGTTGAATGCAAGGTTTACTAACTCTAATGGGATGGTATCGTCATCCGTTATGGAAAATTCATACTCATAGAATCCACGGTTCATTTCATGTTTACGAGTATCTTTTTGAGTGTACTGTAGATGTTCTAGTAGGTCGTTAGGTGTAGACATTACGTTATAGTAACGACCATTAAGATAGTAGTCTGCCCGTTCGTCTTTGTCGACGTCTACGCACTTTAGAACGTCCTCTTCGTAAGTTTGAAGAGCATCCAAGGTGGAATACTTGTTGCTACCGTAGTCTTTAACCACTATATACTGCCACCTGTCGAACTTGTGAGTATAGACTAAAGTCCTATTAAAACTTATCATTGCCTGTAGTTTCCTTTCTGTGAGAATTTGAAAATACTATGTAGGGAACGGACTGTGACCGTTCCTCAATTTTGCAATGCAAAATTGGTTTGCTGAATCCACGTTAAACTATAACGGTATCATTTTGAGGTGCTGGAGCTGGTGTATTGAAAAGTTCAGTGGAGAAACTTTCGTTGCAGTTTACCATGACTTCTTTAATATCTTGGATAAGGTTCTCATAGAAGTTATTAGCGTTATCTTGTAGTGAGATGTTTCTGTTAAACCTTTTTCTAGTTAAGATGTCGCAATCGTGGAGACTGTCGCACCAAATAGGGGTGTAGTCTTCTAGTGCGGAAGTTACGTTGTAAGATACTATAATCTTCTTACCAGTGCCATCGTTAATACGTGTGGATACGGCGTGTTCAAACTCCTTGATGTTGAAACTTAGTTCATTTAGATACTTCTCATCATAGATTTGTTCGTAGTTGTCGTAGTTCTTCTTGACGTTCTCAAGTTCTTGGAAATAACGTTTAGCAGTTTCGTTGTTTTCGTCTATGTTCTTACCGATAGCCTCTATGTTTACATTATGGATGTTCATATCCAATATATTTAACCCTGTGGACTGTTTAATCTTATTTAAGATATGACTACAACAAGTGTTATAGTAATTATCTTCTTTAGGTTTGTACTTTAGCTTCTTGGATAGGAAGATATCTCTAACCATACTAGCGTGTTTGAAATCGTAGGTTAGCTCATTGAAGTGGTAATCGATGTTGCTAAAGTTGTAGTCTATCATATCGGACTTAGTAAAGATAACATAAATCTTATAGGTTCTGCTATCAGGGACGTTCTGTAAGTTTGTGATAGTTTGAATCAAATCGTTAAACTGTTCCGTAGCGGATTTAGTAATGTCTATCAAGTATACTATATAGTAGTTTCTCATCAAGATAGTTCTAGCATTTTCACCGACGCTGTCTTTTAAGATTAACGTATAGTTAGTATCATTAAGGGTTGTGGTGATGTAGTTAGTAGGTAATATGTTATCATTGTTAGTGGATTGAGGTAGAGTTTTCGTTTCAAAGATGGCGTGTTCGTTCTTTTCCTTGTAGTAGGTATCTATACCCTGATTCTGTATGAATCTAGTACAATGATAGTTAATCTTAGTAAGTAGGACAGTCTTACCACTGGCTGGACTTCCTACCAACATGATGGTACAGTTGATATACTTGTTCTGTACGTTTCTTTCAAATAGCCTAATAGGCAACTGGTACAGACAGTGTGAACAACATATATGATGGAAACTCCTATCATATTGATTGTTTTGATTATCCCTAATGCTTACAGAGTCTATAAACTGACGTTTCAAGTTAGCTGAATTAATCTCTTGACTAATCTTTTCTTCAAGACTTTTAGTGGTGCTATCCTTGGAAATGTTCAAGTTCAATCCTAAGAAGTTTTTAACATCTATGCAGTTTTGAAGGGTCTCATCAAAAGTTTTAAAAGGCATATAGACTTTGTTGCGTTGGTCGTAAGTGCCGTAAGTGTATCTTAGAGCGTACTTTATAAACTCGATGTTTTCGTCACCGTTTCTAGTGTTGGTATATCCGATTCTATTACCTACAAAGTGAGTTTTACACTCAGCAAGATGTCTATTAGTATCTTCTACTATCTTTCTAACGATACTCTTGTCAGTTTCGTTGTAACCTGAATGGTTTAGAGCATCCTCATTTAGTGTGATGTGTGTAGCATAGTCTCCAATCTCTATGAAATCTTTGAGTTTATCGTAGAAACTTCCTATAGCTACGATGTCGTTACCACTGGCAGTGGTGACACCTACACCATAATATTCATTGGAGTAGTTGCACACTGGACATCTTAACAACTCATCTGAGGTGGCAGTATCGAGCATTACCACGATGGAGTACTTCACAACTCTAGCGACGTTTTCGCCTAGTTTATGACTTAGGTTAGCATAGTAAGTCAACCCACTTGAATATGGTATCTCATAGACTACGGTCTTGTCAAGAAAAGTACACAAGTATAACTCTAGTCTTTCGGTTCTCCTGATGATTAACACCGTATTGTTAGCTATAGCATTGACGGCGTTTTCGTTTAGATTTTGAGCGTTGTACAACATACAACAGATTACGTTCTTATCGAGGTCTTCGGACTTAAAGTAGCTATTAATCTTACGTTTAAGACTTTTCGCATTGTTTTCAATCCTACGTTGGTTCGCAATGTTTGAGTTCTCTTCATACCATGTTGAAACCTCTTTTAGTTTCGTCTTGCAACACATACAGATATCCAACTTATACTGAACGTCATCAATCTTGACGTAAACGTCAGGGTAGACGATATTCTCATCGTTAATCTTTAATGAGAAACCGTTTCTTCTCAAGTTGAAACCAGCAGGTATTCTGTCGATAACCTCCTCTTCAAGAAACTTGATGTGTGTTTGAGGAGTACTGTCTTCAACTTCTGTTTTAAGTTTGGATTTAGCTCTAGTTCTAACGATGGTGTCTGAGTTTGGAATGTCTTCAATGTTGGATACCGGTTGTGTAGTAACATCATGTAGGGGGTCTAAACCGTCCAAGGAAGTAGGCATGGTAGTGGAATCTAGTGAGTTACTACCTTGTGATGTTTTACTTTTCTTGAATATCTTTTCAAAAAAACCTGACATACTTTCACTCTCCTTTATGAATTTAGGTTTTAAGAATAGATTTATAAATAACAGCACTATCAAACCTATTAATAGTGGTACTACGTTCATATCGGAAAGTTCAAAGTTGAAATCAATCAGCCTAGTACGGCTATCCCAATAGATGACCCCCGAAAGTAACAGACTTACTATCACTACCAACAGGTTTACTAAGTTTATAACTAGTTGGATAAAAAACTTCAAAATCAACACCTCAAAATTAATAATATGCCAATACGACAAAACCACCCCAATAAGTAGGTAATTTGTATATCACAAATATATTATACCATACTTGGAGCGGTTTTGCTATACCTATTTTATATATTTTCGTCAAATTGTGGAACGGTCACAGACCGTTCTATATAGACTTTACAGCTACTATTCAGC
>CAZWRW010000001.1:18097-21700 GCA_964636465.1 uncultured Ruminococcus sp.
AAATTGTGGAACGGTCACAGACCGTTCTATATAGACTTTACAGCTACTATTCAGCCTCTGCGGATGCATCGTCAGCGGTTTCAGCATCAGTTTCGACGTCACCCTCGGAAGTGTCAGCCTCAGCCTCGGAAGTATCACCAGCACTAGCAGTAGCGTCACCAGTGTTGCTGATAGTAAAGGTTATCTCAATAGTTGAGAAACTAGAGAAAGCCTCTGCAGGGATTATCTGTGCGGAGATGTTATCAAGTGAACCGGAGGCAGTCCAAACGTCCTCAGTAGGAGCGGTTTCAACGTAATAGTTGTATACGTTAGTACGTAGGTTGCCGTCTTCGTAGTTGGTGTAGTTGTTAGCTACCAACTCAACGTCCACGCCATCGATAGTAACCTTATCTATGGTTATAGCTACAGACTGGTCTGGGAAGAGTGCCTCACCATTTTGGATGATTACACCACAGAAGTTACATCCACCGATAGAATCTACACCATTCATATAAACAGCATCATCGTTGGAGGCATCCAAGCCGACTGTGTAAGTACCTTCACCATCTATGTGTACGACTGTAGCACCGTATGATAGAGGAGTACTATCTGTACCATCATACTGTAGCCACCACTGTTCGTCACCAAAAGCGATATAAGCGTCGCCATCTTCAGCGATTACGCCGTCAGGTAGCACGAGAACGTCAGCTTGAGTTTCAGCCTCTGTGTCAGCCTCGGAAACTTCTTCAGAAGAATCGTCAGCGGAAGTGTCATCAGTTTCATCGTCAGAAGTATCACCAGCATCAGCCTCAGTTTCAGCCACTGTAGTAGTAGTAGTATCCTCATCCTCAGTGGATGTATCAGAACCACCACAGGCAGTCATAGAGATAGCCATCATAGAGATAGCAACTAACGTAGCAAGTAACTTTTTCATAAAAAAAACTCTCCTTTAATATAGTCTTCTTCGATTTTCCTTACATGGATTTTTCCATGCGATTACGATTATGTTAGTATCATACACTAACTTTGTGATAGTTTCAAGTGCAAACCTTTACAAGTTAATTACACTTTGACTTTTTGATAGTTCAACTTAACCTATATAGGAACGTCATAGTTGAACTCTTTAGCTACCGTAAGCCATGAGCTGGAACTCAATGTAAAACTCATTAACCAACCCATTCGTACGCCTTTGAACCTTAGCCGTGACAGTATCACCAGGTTTTGAACCCTCTAACACTGACATGATAGAGCCATAGTCATACACGGATGTGCCATTAATTTCAGTGATAACATCACCTTCGGCAAGTTGAGTGGTTGCAATACTTGTACCCTCTACGATGTTAGTAATCAAAACTTCTTGATTAGCAGAGTTAAACTCTATACCAATCTTAAAGCGGTTTTGAATTAGAGTCTCAGCACATTCCAACGCATCATTGATACAGATTGCAAAGCCTAAACCCTCATAGGTTTGGTCTTCGGAAATCTTTAAGGATGTTATGCCTATGACTTGACCATACATATTAAGTAATGCACCGCCTGAATTTCCGGGGCTGATAGCCGTGTCTGTTTGAATAAAAGTCCTGTCTGTGTTGTCGGACGTGGTGTAACTTCTATCTATACTAGATACGATACCCTCTGTTACCGTACCGGTAAGACCTGCTGGGTTACCGATGGCTACTACTTGTTCTCCTAAGATTACTTTGTCGGAGTTGCCCATAGTTGCCACTGGTAAATCCTTTTCATTAGATTGTAGCACTGCGATGTCAAGGTCGGTATTCATACCGACTAAACTTAATTGGAACTGTGTTCCGTCATTGAGTTCACCCATGATGACGTTAGCATTTTCAATTACGTGTGCATTGGTGATGATATACCCATCTTCACTGAAAATGATTCCTGAACCCATGCCATCTAAGGTTTTGCCATCCGTAGAAGTGTAGATTGCTAAGATACTATCACTAGCGTACTTAGCGACACCTGCTACAGTATAACTGCCATCTTCATTGATGTATGTGTCGTCAGTGCGTTCTGGTGGATTGTATTGATTTATCACTATACCGCTACTAGGGGTATAGTTACTGGTGTAATCGTCGTCTAAGCCTAAGAGTTCACTTACGGAGCTGTCGCCAAGGGTTAGACTTTCAACGTTTGGGTTAGAGAAGTCTATCACCATACAACTTATGAATATCACCAAACATAGACACATAAACACAGTGAAAATCGTGACGGTGACCTTATTCACACAGCTAGTGGCGGTTTTAGTATTACGATTACTCTTATAAAACTCATACAGTTCCACCATGTGGGAATCTTCTTTAGTTTCGGAAGTTTCCTCGATAGGTTTAGTAAATTCAATCTCTACGGCTTCGGGAATTGTGTCACTATCTTGAATGGTTTCGTTCAAGTTTTCGTTATTAGTATTACTATCCATATTAACGCCTTTCTTTATATTCTTTTCTTAGGGTTGATGTACACATAATGTAGGGAACGGGCTGTGACCGTTCCTTAGAATCACACGCAGTGTGATTAATTCACCAAACACAAACATTGATTTGCCTTCGGCAAATCTGCGAAACGACGTGGGCGTCGTTCCCTACACAATACACAAAAATATCAACCTTTAGGATTGTCTTTGTCTCTAACTTCAAACTTATAGCCCACACCCCAAACGGTGGTCAATGCCCACTGCTTAGATACGCCCTCTAACTTCTCTCTAAGGCGTTTGATGTGTACATCTATAGTACGAGAATCTCCGTAGTACTCGAAACCCCAAACCTCATCAAGAAGTTGATTTCTAGTGTAAACCCTGTTTGGGTTCGATGCTAAGTAGAATAACAGTTCAAGTTCTTTAGGTGGAGTGTCTTTCACTACGCCGTCAATCTTGAGTTCGTACCTTGTCATGTTGATGACTAACTTGTCATAGCGGACTTCTTTTACTTCCGCCTCTGTGGACTGTTTGCCACACCTACGATATACCGCTTTTACTCTAGCCATGACTTCTTTAATTTCAAATGGTTTAGTGATATAGTCATCAGCACCAAGTTCTAAGCCTAAGACTTTGTCGAACGTTTCACATTTAGCGGTAATCATGATTATAGCAATGTTAGATTTTCTCCTTACTTCACGGCAAATTTGAAAACCATCGATATCAGGTAACCCGATATCCAATAGAATAATGTCTGGTGAAACATGGTTGAACTTTACTAGACCATCATTGCCATCATGAGCGATATAGACGGTAAATCCCTCTCTCTCCATGTGCTGTTTTAAAATTTCACAGATACTTCTATCATCGTCTATAATTAAAGCCGTACCAAGAGACATAATACTCATCTTCCTTTACTAATAATTTTTTACGATTTACTTTTAAGACTATTATAACATATTAACGAATTATGTACAAGTGATTTTTTAAAAAAATGTGTACAAAATATGAATTTTTTTTTAATTCAACGGTACATTATAGTAATTTACATATCTGTAAGGTTTGAAAATCCCATGTAGGGAACGGGCTGTGACCGTTCCTTAAAATCACACGCAGTGTGATTGAATATATCGAACTTACGTTGAATTAAGAAGTAGTTTATGACAGGATGGTTTTGGTGTCGAGTTCAAATATGTTAA
>CAZWRW010000002.1:0-20407 GCA_964636465.1 uncultured Ruminococcus sp.
TTGGGGAACGGTGTGGACATCGTTCCGCTTTTTTTGTCATAATGGTTGATTATTTAAAAACGTTGTGATATAATAACTAAAGGCGTGAAACTACGCTAAAATTTTTGATAATTCAACGGGACGGTTACAGTCCGTTCCAACATCAGATAGGAGTTGTAAAAAACATGGACAAGTACTATAATACTTTGGAACTGAATAAGATACTTGAAAAGCTTTCAAATGAGTGTTCTAATGAGAGGTCTAAACAGTTGGCTTTGAACATCCAGCCGTGTTCGGACTTTGAAACCGTTAAGGAAGAGTTATTGAGAACTTCTCAGGCGTTTGAACTTTCAGTAAGGTTTGGAACGCCTCCTTTTTTGAACTTTAAGGATGTGTGTCCATCGTTAAAGAGGGCAAACTCTGGAGGAATACTATCTTTGCGTGAGATGTTGAACATCTTACAGATGTTGAACCAAATTTCTATGCTTTCGGATTGGTATGGGCATTGCGAGGGTATGCAAACTGAATTAGATTATCTATTCTCAAGGTTGATACCTAACAAGTATTTACAGAATCGATTAGAAACTTCCATTCTAACAGAGGATGAGCTTTCTGATGGTGCATCGCCACAGTTGGCTACTATTAGGCGTAAGATTTCCAAAGCAGGAATCAACTTGCGTTCCACATTGGATAAGATGGTACGTTCCGAGAGCGTTCAAAAGTGCCTACAGGATAACGTGGTTACCATCCGTGATGGTAGGTTCGTATTACCGGTAAAGTCCGAACACAGGAACGATATCAAAGGTTTAATACATGACACCTCAGCCACTGGACAGACCATATTTATAGAACCAGTATCCGTAGTGGATGCCAACAATGAGATTAAACTACTCCAAAGTCAGGAGCATGACGAAATAGAGAGAATCATCGCAGAACTTAGTGCTATGTGTGGTGAAAGTGCTGACGTTATCATCGAGGGGTATGAAGTCTGTGCTACGTTGAACCTATACTTTGCGAAATCCAATCTAGGTGCTAAGATGAAAGCCACCGTGCCAAATCTCACTGATGATGGTGTCATAAATCTAAGGAAAGCACGTCACCCATTGATAGATAAGGATAAGGTAGTACCTATAGACATCTCTTTGGGACAGGATTACTCTTGTTTGATAATCACGGGTCCAAACACAGGCGGTAAGACTGTAGCACTCAAAACTGTTGGATTGCTCACAGCTATGACTATGTGTGGTCTCATGGTACCAGTAGCAGATGGTAGTCAAATATCAGTGTTTGAGAACATCTTAGTGGATATCGGAGACAGTCAAAGTATTGAGAACAACCTCTCGACGTTTTCGGCACACATGACCAACGTAATTAAAATTTTAGATATCGCTGATGAAAATTCACTCATAATCATAGATGAGTTGGGTTCAGGTACTGACCCTCTAGAGGGTTCAGCTTTGGCGATATCTATCATTGAAAAGTTGAAATCTAGAGATGCTAAGGTTCTAGTGACTACTCACTATCAAGAGTTGAAACTCTATGCTTTGAACACTCCAAAAGTTGAAAACGCTTCATGTGAGTTCGATGTGCAAACTATGAAACCTACCTATAGGATTATCATAGGTTCACCAGGTAAGTCTAACGCTTTTGAGATTTCTACATCTTTAGGTATGCCTATAGACATAATCGAGAGTGCAAAAGAACTCATAGATGACGACAGCAAACATTTTGAAAAGATAGTCGAAAAGTTAGAAAACTCAAGGATAGAACTAGAAAACAAGAACGCCGAAATTGAAAAGCTCCGTCTTGAAATTGTGGAGAACTCCACTAAAGTTAGAGAAGAGTTAGAATCTATACAAAAGTCCAAAGATGAGGAACTAGAGAAAGCTCGTCAAACGGCTATGAGTATCATTGAGAGGACTAAGGCACAGTCTAACGCCTTGATAGATGAACTTGAAAGTATCAAACGTCAAAAGAACAAGGAGAACTTCGGGGATAGGGTAGCCAATGCTAAAAAAGGCACTCGTGGAAAGTTCAACAAGATGTATGATACTGCAAATCCAGTTACCGACCGCATAACCTACACTGATGACTACACCCTCCCACGTGACCTCAAACAAGGTGACAATGTATTCATAACCAATCTAAACAAAAAGGGTATCGTATCGAGTTTACCTGACAAGAACGGAAATCTATTTGTACAGTTGGGCGTGATGCGTACCAAAGTCAGTCTAGAGAACGTAAGGCTCATTGAAAAACAGGATACTAAAGAACAGAAATCTACAGGTAGGGTATCTAAAAAGGTGGTTAGTAAGGTCGATAGGAACGTATCTATGGAGTGTGACATCCGTGGACGTTCCGCAGATGAGGGTGTCTATGAGATGGACGCTTACATCGATAACGCTGTGATTTCAGGATTAAAAACTATAACTATCATACATGGTAAGGGTACAGGAATACTCAGGAAAGCAGTACATCAACGTTTGAAACACCATCCAAATGTTAAGAGTTTTCGTATAGGTATCTACGGCGAGGGCGAAGACGGTGTTACTATCGTTGAGTTGAAATAACGCCAATTCGATAATTCAATTTGCCTTCGGTAAATTTGCGGAGCTTGATTGATTTCTAATAACGATTTATTTTTACGGAACGATACCCATATCGTTCCGTTTTTTTGATAGGGAAATTTTTTTAAAAACATATTGAAATATATTCCCATGCGTGGTATAATATACATTGTGTTCATAGTTATACCATTACACAAAGTTTGTATAGATGAGGTGGTAATTATATTTCCGAATAGGATAGCTGTCATACCTGCATACGAACCCGATGAGAAGTTAATCTCATTGGTGGAGGAAACTACTGACCGTGGTTTCTATACTGTGGTAGTCGACGATGGCAGTGGTTACGCATATGAAAATATTTTTGAAAAAGTTAAAGCTTACGCACAAGTTATAAGCTATGGCGAAAATCATGGTAAAGGTTACGCTCTAAAGAAAGCATATTCATACATAAAGGATTTAAACCTACAGGGAAACCATTCGATAGTCGTTCTAGACTGTGATGGTCAACATCGTGTAAGTGATGCTATCAAGCTGTGCAAAAGGGTTGAAGAGTGTAAAGACATCCTTGTGTTGGGCAGTAGGAAACAGTCAAGAAGTTCTCCGTTGAGGAGTAGGTTCGGGAACGCTGTAACTAGGAACGTCTTCAAACTGGCCACTGGCACAAAAATCTACGATACACAGACAGGTTTACGTGCTTTTGATATTAGCCTACTAGATAAGATGTTATCCATAGTAGGTAACCGCTACGAATATGAGATTAACGTGTTACTAATCCTCGCTAAAGAGAAGTTTCCCATAGAGGAGATTGAGATTGAAACCATCTATATAGATAACAATTCAGGGTCGCACTTTAACCCAATTAAGGATTCTATAAGGATATATAAGGAGATTATAAAGTTTTCGTTATCGTCGTTTGTATGCTTTTTGATAGACTACTTAGCGTACACACTATTTTTGATTCTCTTGGGTGAAACTTACGCATTAGTAGCAAACGTATTAGCGAGGTTAATCAGTGCTACTGTGAACTTCAACTTGAATAGAGTATTGGTGTTCAAATCACAAGGGAACGTAGTGAAGAGTGCCATCAAGTACATACTTTTGGCGGTCGGGATACTCATATGTAACACTGTGATACTCTACATATTGACAACCATTCTAAAGTTGAACCCTTACGTATCTAAGGTACTCACTGAGATGGTGCTGTTCTTTTTTAGTTGGTTAATCCAACAGAGAGTGGTATTTAATAATTAAGGAGGTTTTCGAGTTTTAATGAAACTTTTTCATAAAGACAACATTTTTGGATTAGTATACACCGTTGCTTTAGTAGGATTCACCGTGTACGCTGTACTGGATACTTTCGTAATTCCTCACGCCTACGACGTTGTGCCTCTAACTAGCAATAACAGTAGTATCGCTGAATACGACCAAAACACTACGAGTACTTTACAAGATACTCAAAGTAATAGCACTCAAATCACAACGGCAAACGCAAACGAACCAGTCGTGACTACTGCTACTGCAGTAGGTGCAGTCACTTCCGAAACGGTAACAGAAGTTCCAAGTGAGAACATCGAGGATGAGACTACTACAGAAACAGAACTCACTACGGTCACTGAAATGACTATGCCTGAAAATATCTACGCATCCATGTTCAATGCTGATGGCTCAGTTACCATAACTGATAGTTCATATGTTGATGGCAATATGTCAATCTCATTGAGCCAGTACAGAGAGTACGACAGTGACATCTATGTAGCAGATATCTATTTAGCTAATACGTCGTTGTTAAAGACGGCTTTCGCTAATGATAAGTTTGGTAGGTACATCGTCGATTCTACTTCAAGCATAGCAGAAGCTCACAATGCGATACTCGCTATAAACGGTGACTATTACGGTTCTCAATATGACGGCTACGTACTAAGAAACGGTGAACTCTACCGTTCGACTGTGGTAAGCGATAATGAGGATTTAGCCATCATGAAGGATGGAACTTTTAAAATTTTCAAAGAAACTGACATATCTGCAGAGGATTTGCTTAACAGTGGGGCTCAACAGATTTTAGCTTTTGGCCCCGGACTTCTAAGAGACTATGAAAACATAATAGATAAAGATACTATAACAGGTATAGGCAAGTCTAGACATCCAAGGTGTGCCATAGGTATAGTGGATAGTTTACACTATGTGTTCGTAGTCGTGGATGGTCGTACAGACCAAAGTGCAGGTGTTACCGCCTACGAACTCGCTGAATTTATGCGTAACATAGGTGCTAGAGATGCCTACAACTTAGATGGCGGTGGCTCTGCTACCTTGTATTTTAACGGAAGAGTCATAAACTCACCGACTACACACGGTGATAGTATAAAGCAAAGGAATGTGAGTGATATTGTCTACATTGGATATTAATATACAGTTAAAGTTGGCTTACAAGTACTTAATTGTGAGCATAATCTGTGCATTGGTAGGGGGAATCTATGAGCTTTACGGTCATGAGGTGTACTCATACTATATGCTATACGCTTTCGGATTTCCGTTGGTTTTAGGAGCGTTCCCATGGTTGACTATCGGGTTATTTAAGAGTGATTTTCTCCCTGATAAACTAACCAGAAGTTTTTATCATTGCGGAATTGCTACACTTACTATAGGTAGTATCTTTAGGGGTGTTTTGGATATCTTCGGTACTACGAACCCTCTTAGTAGAGTGTATTGGGTTGTAGGTATCGCCTTGATGGTGGTTGCAGTGTTCGCAACGTGTGCGAAGTTTTCTTCAAACCAGTCAGCAGAATCTACTACCGATGATGACATCATTTATGAAGACGAAGAAGACCTCGAAACGGAAGATTTTGAATATAACGAAGACGAAACAGAATAGAATATTTTCAGGGAACGTTCTTTGAGCGTTCCCTATTTTGTTTACTTTACTAATGAACTATGGTATAATGGTACATACAAGTGTTTCGTATAGTCAAACTAAACCTACGGAAAGGAGTATCTTTATGAACCTATTGTTGTTAGCTTTCAGCGTGGCGGTTGTGGCATTTTTGGTTAGATGTATCTATCTAAACTTGGACATCCCAGAAGAGGAAAAAAAAGAAGAGAAAAAAGACGAACAAAAGCCCCCTCCAACTTTGGAAGAGACCTTGACACTAATATTGCAAAAGTTGAAAAATCACACTACAGAAGTTAAAGTTTCCACTGATATGGTGGAAGTCTACTGCTTTAAAAAATCCCCTGAAGATAGCATATCCGACTTCAACGTAATAAAGATACGTTTCTGTGATTTGGACTTTAAAACCATCTCTGTTGATGACTGTGAGGAACTCCAAACACATTTGGAAAAGGCTCTAGGTTTAAACGCTCCTGAAACCATCCCAACTGAGGATTCCTAAAAGTCTCCCTATACGGAACGATACCAACATCGTTCCGTGATTTTTATGGTTGTTCAATCTTGATTTCACGGGTAGGCACTGGTGTAGAGAACACTATCTGTGTGGATGTGTTGCCAAAGTTCTGTAGGTGTCCTATGAACATATCTAGTTCTTGAGTGCTTTGAAACGCCACTTTAATCAACATGGAGTAGTTTCCAGTTACGCAGTTGCACTCCAAGACGTTCGGGCAACTGTTTATGAATGGATAGAACTCAGGTTTCTGTTTGGCGGAAAGCTCAAGGCTTATAAATGCGGTGATATGGTATCCTAACTTTTGTATGTCAACAGAAGTCTTATACCCTGTGATAATTCCTTGACTTTCAAGCTTATCAATCCTAGAAGAGACCGCAGGTGCAGACAGAAACACCTTTTCCGCCAACTGCTTTAAAGGGTATCTAGCATTCTCTTGTAATAGGTTGATTAACGTAATGTCTACCTTGTCCATTTAATATATTACCTCCTAAAGTATTGTATAAACAAAAAGAGCATATCAGCTAACTAATATTAACCGATACGCTCCGTTGCGTCCTAAATGATTATGTGTCCATTATAGCACAAAATTGTGAACATACTATAGATATTATATTAACAAACTGTGTACTTTTTATATTCGTTGAATTGATTTGATAATTTGATAAGTTGAATTATCAAATTAGCGTTAATATCAATCGGTATCGTTGTGTTTTTGAGCCTTTAAGATTACCGCCTTGGTCTTTTGAACGTTTTCCAAACTTTCATTGAGCGTACGCTCTGAGTTTACAAGGTTCTTGATGATATACTCATTAGTGGCTTGACTTAGATTGTCAGCCTTTTTTTGTGCATTATTGATGATGGTATTAGCCTTTTCATTAGCCTTACGTAGAATCTCTTCGGCTTTTTTCATAGCACCCTGTGTGATGTTGTGTTCACTGATTAACGTCTGTACCCTAGCATTGGTAGATTGCATCAATGAGTTTGAACGGTCTTCGGCGGTATCGACGATTTGATTAGCCTTTTCGTTAGCCTCCGAAATGATTTTATCCCTCTCATTGTCGATATACCTAGCACGTTTAATCTCTTCAGGAAGACACTCTCGCATCTCTTCGATAATCTCTCGAACCTCTTCAGCATCGATAAGTCTTTTATTAGCAAATGGCATAGTCTTGGAACTGTTCACTAGTTGTTCTAACTCGTTTATAGAATCGTCTATAGTCTTCATGGTTTTTCCACCTTTCCAATACGTTTAACTATATCTTCTAAGATTTCATCTGGTACGAATCCGCTGATGTCACCACCAAAGATGGCTATCTGTTTGACTACACTTGAACTTAAATACATATTTTCGGAAGCCGTTGGAATGAATACAGTTTCAGCATCTGGATAGAGTCTTCTGTTAGCTAAAGCCATTTGAAACTCATACTCAAAATCACTGACCGCCCTCAACCCCTTGACGATGGCACAAGCTCCAACGTCTTTTACATAGTCAGCTAGTAGACCGTCTAGGATGTCTATAACTACGTTGTCCATGCCTTGAGTTACACGTTCTATCATGAGTATTCTTTCGGTAGGGGAAAAACTCGGCTTTTTGGTTGGATTCACTGAAACCAACACTATGACCTTGTCAAACATCTTAGAGGCACGTTTAAAGATGTCTATGTGTCCTACAGTGACAGGGTCGAAACTTCCGGGGCATACTGCTATCCTTCGCATTATAAGATTTCCTCCGAACCATACATATAGGTAGTAACTTCTGTTTTGCCATAGGAGCGTTTCTTGATAAAGTGTAACTCTCCGAAACTTTCAGGGAGGGTCAAACCTCTTTCGTGTTCGCAGACTACCTTAGCACCTTGATTTAACTTGTTTTCCAACAGTGGGAGAACTTGCTCGATAATTCCTTTAGAGTATGGCGGGTCTATGATGACGATATCAAACTTTTGTGTAGTAGAACGTGCAAAGTCCACGCTATCTATGTTGAAGATTCTAGCCTGTTTGGTAAAGCCACAAAGGTCGATATTATCCTTAGTGCAGTCTATACTCGCTCTAGATTTATCCACAAAGTAACACATACTAGCTCCACGACTTAGAGCCTCTATGCCCATCTGTCCGCTACCTGAAAATAGGTCTAATACGGTAGCACCCTCAACCTCGAACTGTATTGAGGAATATATAGCTTCCTTGACTTTGTCAGTGGTTGGACGTACGTCTAACCCTTCAAGAGTTTTTAACTTTCTGCCCCTAGCAGAACCTGTAATGATACGCATACACACAATCCTTTCAAATTTAAAATCATACTACAATTATACACTAAAAAAGCTTACTTGTCCATATGGTATTGCAAAGTATTTTGTCGGACGGCATGAACTCTATAAAAATTTAAAAAATTTCAAAAAAGCTATTGACATTTAAAAGTTTATGAGTTATAATAAATACATGAACAGATGTTCATATGAAAGGTGGTTGAATTATGGTTTCAAACAACGACGAGGATTTGAACTGTTGTGGTCGAAACGAAAGTGACTATGTGTGTCTTCCACATGACGTAGTTAAAGAGGTCTTTAAGTGTATGCCATCGGATGATGAGTTGATAGACCTTTCGGAACTCTTTAAAATTTTTGGCGACAGCACTAGGATTAAGATACTATACTCACTGTTGGTTTCTGAAATGTGCGTGTGCGACATAGCTACACTTTTGAATATGAGCCAGTCAGCAATTTCGCATCAGTTGAGACTACTTAAACAATCGGGTCTAGTTAAATACCGCCGTGAGGGTAAGACCGTGTTCTACTCACTGTCGGATACACACGTTTCCACTATCATAAATCAAGGTATGGAACACATTACAGAGTAAATTAAAATATATCTTTTGGAGGTTATCATTATGAAAAAAACTTTTAAAATGGTCGATTTAGACTGTGCTAACTGTGGTGCTAAGATGGAAGAGGGCATCAAGAAGATTAAGGGCGTACAGGATGCATCAATAAGCTTTATGGCTCAAAAGATTACCATAGAGGCTGAAGAGGCTGACTTCCCAAGAATCTTAAAAGAGGCTTGTAAGGTGTGTCAAAAGGTTGACGAAGAGTGTACTATAGAGTATTAATATCTTGATATATATCCATTACGGCTTTGACTTTTAAATCATATAGGGAACGGCGTTTCGTCGTTCCCAAAATGGATGTATATATTTTTTAAAGTATCAAATGAATATATGTTCATATGTTCATTATAGTTATTAAAGAGGAGGTCTCACATTATGAGTATGACCAAAAAACAGAAAAAACAACTGAAAAGGTTGATAATAGGTGCAGTACTTTTCGTAGTCTGTCTTATTTTGACGAACTTCACACCGTTGGGAAGTTTACCTAAATACATCCAAGCGATACCTTATATAATCACCTATTTAGTGCTTGGTTTGGATGTGGTTAAGAAATCCATCAGGAACATAGGACACGGTCAAGTATTTGATGAGGATTTCTTGATGGTCGTGGCAGGTATAGGTGCGTTCATAGTGGGCGAGTGTTCCGAGGGCGTAGCCGTAATGCTATTCTTTAAAGTCGGGGAGTTTTTCGAGAACTACGCCGTAAACAAGTCCAGAGAGTCCATATCATCTTTGATGGACATCAGACCGGACACGGCAACCATAGAACAGGATGGAAAATTAGTTCAAGTAGACCCCGAAACCGTCAACGTTGGTGATATCATCGTGGTATCTGCGGGTGAAAAGATACCTATAGACGGTAAGGTCATCGAGGGTAAAACCTCCGTAGATACTTCAGCCATCACAGGCGAAAGCGTACCTAGAACTATCATCGTTGGTGACGATGCTACTAGTGGTTTTATCAACCTAACTGGAACTATCAAAATCAAGACTGAAAAGGCTTTTACAGATAGTACAGTCTCAAAGATTTTAGACCTAGTTGAGAATGCTTCATCTAAAAAGGCGGAATCCGAGAAGTTTATCACCAAGTTTGCTAGATACTATACACCTATCGTGGTATGTCTAGCCGTTGTGATAGCTGTATTAGTACCATTAATCACAGGTCAAGCGTTTTCAAAGTGGATATATAGAGCCTTGACATTCTTAGTAATCTCATGCCCATGTGCATTGGTAATATCCGTACCTTTAGGATTTTTCGGTGGTATTGGAGGAGCGTCATCACAAGGTATACTAGTTAAGGGTAGTAACTGTCTTGAAACTCTAGCCAAAGTTGATACTATCGCATTTGATAAGACTGGTACACTAACTCAAGGTGTATTTGAAGTTACAGAAGTTAAACCTCAAGGCAATCTAAAAGCTGATACACTCCTAGAGCTTACCGCATACGGTGAGAGTTTCTCGAACCATCCAGTTTCACAATCTTTAAAGAAAGCTTACGGTAAAGATATCGACGTAAACCGAGTTACCAACGCTAAAGAGATTGCTGGTAAAGGTGTCTCCTCTATGGTTGATGGTAAGACTATCTATATAGGTAACGCATCCTTGATGGAAAGCGTAGGCGTAACTTGTGACGTTGTAAACACTGTAGGCACAGTAGTCCATGTAGCTAGTGAGGGTCAATATCTCGGATATGTGGTAGTTTCGGATGTGGTTAAGAGCAACGCTAAAGAGGCTATCGCAAAGTTGAAAACTTTAGGTGTTAAGACTACGGCTATGCTCACAGGTGACGTTAAATCCGTAGCTGAAAACGTTGCTAAACAAGTCGGTGTGGATGAGTTCCATGCAGAGTTAATGCCTCAGGATAAGGCTCAAATCGTTCAAAACTACAAGGATAAAGGTGCTACTATCCTATTCGCAGGTGACGGCATAAACGATGCTCCAGTGTTGGCACTCTCTGATGTTTCCGTAGCTATGGGTGGCTTAGGCTCTGACAGTGCTATAGAAATCTCCGACATAGTAATCATGAACGATGACATATTCAAAATCGCTGACAGCATAGAGATTGCTAGACGTACTTTAACGATAGTTCGTCAAAATATCATATTTGCGATAGGTGTTAAAGTCATAGTGTTGGCATTGAGTGCATTTATAGGAATACCTATGGCGTTGGCAATCTTCGCTGACGTTGGAGTCTCCGTAATAGCAATTTTGAATGCTATGCGTACTTTGAGATTCAAAAGGAAGACAACATAACACAAAACAACAATATAATAATACCACAGGGGACGGTTTTAAAAAAATCGTCCCCAAAAATTATGTTAAATTGGAGTTTATTAAAAAATTTTGTAGTTTAAGTTAACATTCTAACGTTTGGATGGCTCGAAACTTTAAAATTTTAAAAAATTTTGAAATTTTTTTTGCTTTAGGTGTTGACAAATATGAATCTATGGTGTATAATAAAATTCAGAAAATAGTTCGGATAATACGAAAATCATATAATTTAGAGCAAAGACGCTTATCTATTATGACGGAAGATAAAAAAGTTCCATCATAGTGTGTAGGGGTCTTTTTATGTTTTTATAGGAATTTAATCCGAAACTTCTTAAATTTTGAAACTTTATCTATTTTAGAATAAACATTCCATAAGGAGGCTACTTGGATGGATAATTTTAGAGTACAAGAACCGTACGCACAACAAGGTCTATACAACCCTCAGTTTGAACACGATAACTGTGGTATAGGCTCAGTCGTAAACATTAAAGGTATAAAGTCTAGGGAAGTTGTGGAGAACGCTCTCCGTATAGTTGAAAACCTAGAACACCGTGCAGGTAAGGATGCAGAAGGTAAAACAGGTGACGGTGTAGGTATCCTATTACAAGTCTGTCACCCATTCTTTAAGGCTGAATGTGAAGCTTTAGGCTTCGATGTCGGTGAAGAACGTGACTATGGTGTAGGTATGTTCTTCTTCCCACAGGATGAGTTGAAGAGAAATCAAGCTAAGAAACTTTTCGAGATTATCGTAAATAAAGAGGGTATGGACTTCTTAGGTTGGAGAACCGTACCTACTAACCCATCAGTTTTGGGACACAAGGCTCTCGAAAGTATGCCATATATCATGCAAGGTTTCGTAAAACGTCCTGAGGGTTGCCCAAAAGGTTTAGACTTCGATAGGAAGTTATATATCGCAAGACGTGTATTTGAACAGAGCAACGAGGCTACTTATGTAGTATCACTATCTAGTAGAACTATCGTATATAAGGGTATGTTCCTAGTAAACGAATTGAGACTCTTCTTCAACGACCTACAGAGCGAAAACTACACTTCAGCGATTGCCACTGTACACTCTAGATTCTCCACCAATACTAATCCAAGTTGGCAGAAAGCACATCCTAATAGGTTTATCGTACACAACGGTGAGATTAACACTATCACTGGTAACGCCGACAAGATGTTGGCTCGTGAAGAGATTGTACACTGTGATGCTCTTCAAGACCATATGGACAAGATACTACCTATCGTAGACCCTGTAGGCTCCGATAGTGCTAGACTTGATAACGCTTTAGAGTTCATGATTATGGCTGGAGTTCCTATGCCTTTGGCAGTTATGGTAACTATTCCTGAGCCTTGGAGAAATAACCGTACCATGTCCAAAGAGAAGAAAGACTTCTACAAGTACTACGCTACTATGATGGAACCTTGGGATGGCCCTGCCTCAATACTATTCTCCGATGGCGACATGATGGGTGCAGTTCTCGATAGAAACGGTTTAAGACCTTCAAGATACTGTATCACTTCTGATGATTTCTTGATACTATCTTCTGAGGTTGGTGTAATAGATATCCCAGCAGAAAAGATAGTTAAGAAAGACCGTCTACGTCCAGGTAAGATGTTGTTAGTAGATACCGTCAAGGGTGAACTTATCGACGACGACGAACTAAAAGAATATTATGCTACTCGTCAACCTTACGGCGAATGGATAGATGCATATCTAGTTAGGTTGAAAGATTTGAAGATTCCTAACAAGAACGTAATACACTACTCTCATGATGAGTTGACACGTCTACAGAAAGCGTTCGGTTACTCATATGAAGATATCAAGACAAGTATACTTCCTATGGCTAAGAACGGTGCAGAGCCAGTCTCCGCTATGGGTTCGGATAGTGCTTTGCCACCTCTATCTAAGATGAATCCACCACTATTCAACTACTTTAGACAGCTATTCGCACAGGTTACTAACCCTCCTTTTGATGCTATAAGAGAAGAGATAGTTACTGACCATTGCGTATACATCGGTAAGGACGGTAACATCTTAGAGGAAAAACCTGAAAACTGTAGAGTTCTAAAGATTGAAAATCCTATCTTAACTAGCATGGATATGTTAAAGATTAAGTCCATGAACATTGAGGGATTCAAGGTAGCAACCATTCCAATGACTTACTACAAGGGTACTAAGTTAAAGAAGGCTATCCAACACTTGTTTATTCAAGCAGATAAGGCTTTCAAAGATGGTGCTAACATACTAATCCTATCCGATAGAGACGTTGACGAATATCACGTTCCAATACCTTCATTGTTGGCGGTATCCGCACTACAGCAACACTTAGTAACTACTAAGAAGAGACTATCTGTAGCTATCGTTCTAGAGACCGCAGAACCTAGAGAAGTACATCACTTTGCTACATTGTTAGGCTATGGTGCTAGTGCTATCAACCCATACTTAGCACAGGAGACTATCAGAGACTTAATCCGTAAGAACGTTTTGGACAAGGATTACTATGCCGCAGAGACTGATTACAACAATTCAGTGTTACACGGTATCATCAAGATAGCATCTAAGATGGGTATCTCTACTATACAATCTTACCAAGGCTCTAAGATTTTTGAGGCTATCGGTATTAGTAAGGATGTAATCGACCAGTACTTCACAGGTACAGTTAGCAGAATCGGTGGTATCACATTAGCTGATATTTCAAAGAGAACTGAAGTTCTACACTCTTCAGCGTTCGACCCACTTGGTCTAGATGTGGATATCAACGTAGATAGCGTAGGTTCTCACAAGTTGAGAAGTGGCAAGGAAGACCACCTTTACAATCCTGAGACTATCCACCTACTACAACTTGCTACTTGGAACAACGATTATGCTACTTTTAAGGAATATTCCGAGGCTATAAACAAGGAAGACAGATACATGAACTTACGTTCTATCTTAGACTTTAACTTCCCAGAGGATGGCGGAATCTCAATAGATGAGGTAGAGAGTGTAGATAGTATCGTTAAGCGTTTCAAGACGGGTGCTATGTCATACGGTTCTATTTCACAGGAAGCCCACGAAACTATGGCTATCGCTATGAATAAGTTAGGCGGTAAGTCCAACTCAGGTGAGGGCGGTGAAAGTTTAGAACGTCTAACCATCGGCAAGGATGGCTTGAATAGATGTTCAGCAATCAAGCAAGTAGCATCAGGACGTTTTGGTGTAACTTCAAGATATTTGGTAAGTGCTAAGGAGATTCAAATCAAGATGGCACAAGGTGCAAAGCCAGGTGAGGGCGGACAACTTCCAGCAGGTAAGGTTTATCCTTGGATTGCTAAGACTAGACACTCAACCCCAGGTGTAGGATTAATCTCACCACCACCACACCATGATATCTACTCCATTGAGGATTTAGCTCAATTAATCTACGATTTAAAAAACTCCAACAAGGATGCTAGAATCTCCGTTAAGTTGGTATCCGAGGCGGGTGTAGGTACAGTCGCTGCTGGTGTAGCTAAGGCAGGAGCGCAAGTAATCTTAATCTCCAGTTTTGATGGCGGTACTGGTGCAGCACCTAGAAACTCCATCTACAATGCGGGTCTACCTTGGGAACTCGGTCTAGCAGAGACTCAACAGACTCTAATCATGAACGGATTACGTTCTAAGGTTAGAATCGAAACTGACGGTAAACTTATGACAGGTCGTGACGTATTGGTAGCTTGTCTACTCGGTGCGGAAGAGTTCGGATTTGCCACTGCTCCACTAGTAACCATGGGTTGCGTTATGATGAGAGTCTGCAACTTGGATACTTGTCCAGTAGGTATAGCCACTCAAAACCCTGAATTGAGAAAGCGTTTCAAGGGTAAACCTGAATATGTCATGAACTTCATGAAGTTCGTAGCACAAGAACTCAGAGAGTATATGGCTAAGTTAGGTATCAAGACCGTTGACGAATTGGTAGGACGTTCAGACCTATTAAAAGTCAAGGATGATATCAAGGGTACACCTGCGGAAAGTATCGATATGAGCAACATACTCTATAATCCATATGTAAACGACGACACAGTCGCTAAGAGGTTCAACCCTAATGATGTATACGACTTCGAGCTTGAAAAGACTATCGATGAGAGTGTAATCATGAAGAAGTTAGGTTCAGCACTCAAGAACAAGACCAAGAAGACCATAGAGGTGAACGTAACTAACACTGACAGAACTGTAGGTACTATCTTCGGTAGTGAGATTACTAAGAGATACAACGATACTCTAGAAGAGGATACTTTTACAGTTAAGTGTCACGGTAGTGGAGGTCAAAGTTTTGGAGCATTCATACCAAAGGGTCTAACACTAGAGCTTATCGGTGATAGTAACGACTATTTCGGTAAAGGCTTATCAGGTGGTAAGTTGATAGTTTACCCTCCAAAGGGTTCTAAGTTCAAACAGGATGAGAATATCATAGTAGGTAACGTAGCTCTATATGGTGCTACTAGTGGTAAGGCGTTTATCAATGGTGTAGCAGGTGAGCGTTTCTGTGTAAGAAACTCAGGAGCTATCGCAGTAGTTGAGGGTGTCGGCGACCACGGTTGTGAATATATGACTGGTGGTAGAGCAGTAGTCCTCGGTAAGACTGGTAAAAACTTTGCTGCTGGTATGAGTGGCGGTATCGCATACGTACTAGACGAGGATAGAGACCTCTACATGAAGATTAATAAGGAACTAGTATCCTTAAGTGTTGTAGAAGAGAAGTACGACATCAAGGAACTTAGAGACATAATCGAGGAACACGTAAAGGTTACTAACTCCGCTAAGGGCAAGGAGATTCTTGAACACTTTGAGGATTACATCCCTAAGTTTAAGAAGATACTACCACACGACTTCGCACGTATACACGCCAACATCGTTAAGTTTGAGGAAAAGGGCATGAGTAACGAACAGGCTCAAATTGAAGCGTTCTACGCTACTAAGGCTCAATAAGGGGGTTATTGATTATGGGAAAACCAACTGGATTTTTAGACTATGAAAGAAAGGTAAGTTCCAACGTCGAACCTACCGAAAGAGTTAAAAACTTTGAAGAGTTCCACAAGCACTTATCCGAAGAAGAACAACGCTTACAAGGTGCTAGATGCATGGATTGTGGTGTACCATTCTGTCAATCAGGTAAGATGTTAAGAGGGATGGTTTCAGGTTGTCCATTGAACAACCTCATACCAGAGTGGAACGATTTACTATACAATGGTCAGTGGCAAGAGGCAACTTCAAGGTTGCTACTCACCAACTGTTTCCCTGAGTTTACATCTAGAGTGTGTCCTGCACTCTGTGAAAAGGCTTGTACTTGCGGACTTAACGGCGATGCCGTAACCGTCCATGAGAACGAGTATGCCATCATTGAAAAGGCTTTTGAGATGGGTCTAATGAAACCTAAAGCACCATCCTTTAGGACTGGTAAGAGAGTAGCCGTAATCGGTTCAGGTCCTTCAGGATTGGCTACCGCACAGCAACTCAACAAGAGGGGACATTCTGTTACAGTCTATGAGCGTTCCGATAGGTTGGGCGGTCTATTGATGTACGGTATTCCAAATATGAAACTAGACAAGTCTATCGTTGAAAGACGTATAGAACTCATGAAAGCAGAGGGTGTGGAGTTTATCACCAATGCAAACGTAGGCGAAAATATCGATGCTAAGGATATCATAAACGGATACGATGCAGTGGTATTAGCTTGTGGTTCGTCCAACCCTAGAGACATTTCCGCTAAGGGCAGAGATGCAAACAACATCTACTTTGCTGTGGATTTCTTGAAGTCCACCACGAAGAGTCTACTAGATTTCAATCTCATAGATGGCACTTACATCTCCGCTAAGGATAAGGATGTAGTAGTAATCGGTGGCGGTGACACTGGTAACGACTGTGTGGGTACAGTAATCCGTCATGGATGTAAGTCCGTAACACAGCTCGAAATGATGCCTAAGTTGCCTGACACTCGTGCAGAGAACAACCCTTGGCCTGAATGGCCTAGAGTTTCCAAGACTGATTACGGTCAAGAGGAGGCTATCACGTTGTTTGGTCACGACCCAAGACTCTATGAGACTACCGTCAAGGAGTTCTACAAAGACGAAAACGGCAATCTAAACGGTCTACAGACTGTCAAGGTACACTTCGTAACTGAAGACGGTAAGAGAGTTCTCAAAGAGGTTGAGGGTTCTGAAAAGGTTCTAAATGCTGATATGGTGTTAATCTGTGCAGGATTCTTAGGTTCTCAAAAGTACGTAACTGACGCTTTTGGTGTAGAGGTCAACGGTAGAACCAACGTCGCAACTGATGAGGGTAGCTATGCAACCAACGTTCCAAAAGTTTTCACTGCCGGTGATATGCACCGTGGACAGTCTCTAGTAGTATGGGCAATCCAAGAGGGTCGCTCAGTAGCGAAAGAGGTAGATAAGTATCTTATGGGTTATTCTAACCTTAGATGATAGAGTTTTAAAGTTCAAAGATTAAAAGGCAAGTCCACACGGATTTGCCTTTTAGTTTTTTTATATATCTTTAGGATTTTGACCGTTCCGCCATGCGATAACATGGATATCATCCATTTTTGCCGTTGAGTTTACGTTCCGACCATTGAGCTTTAGTTATGAGTATCTCTCTAGGTTTTGAACCCTTTGCACGCCCTACGATACCCATTTCACAAACCTCATCCATGATACGCCCAGCACGAGCATAACCTAGTTTTAACCTACGTTGCAACATCGATGTAGAGGCTAGATTGTTTTCCATAATTAAGTCTATGGCACGTTCTACGAGTTCCTCATCACTGTTTGGGATGTTCTCGTCACCGCCTGAACTATACCCCTTAGACTTTGAACCTTTATCTACTGGAACGGCTTTTTCAATCTCTTCCATGATGTTGTCACTGTATTCAGCATCGAAGTTTTGCTTGACGAAGTTTACAGTGTTTTCTATATCCTTTGGGGATACCCAACAACCTTGAACTCTCAAAGGTTTCTGCATACCAGTAGGGAAGTACAACATATCACCTTGACCGAGAAGTTTCTCAGCACCGTTGGTATCTATGACAGTACGGCTATCTATTGCGGACATTACCGAAAGTGCTATTCTACTTGGAATGTTAGCCTTAATCAAACCTGTGATGATATCTACAGTAGGTCTCTGTGTTGCGATGATTAGGTGCATACCTGCTGCACGAGCCATCTGTGCTAAACGACAGATAGCCTCTTCTACATCACCTTTGGCAGCCATCATTAGGTCGGCGAGTTCGTCTATTGCGATGACTATCTGTGGAAGTTTTTCACCTATGCCAGTCTCTTCGACTTTTTGATTGTAGTTGCCTAAGTCTTTAACCTTGTTATCTGCAAAGATTTGATACCTCTTTAACATCTCTTGGACTGCCCAATTTAAAGCACCTGTAGCTTTTTTAGGGTCTGTGACTACTGGTATCAATAGGTGAGGTATTCCCGAATAGTGTTGAAACTCTACTATCTTTGGGTCGATTAGGATAAACTTTACTTCTTCGGGGGTGGCATTGTATAGTATACTCATGATGATGGAGTTCGTACACACCGACTTACCCGAACCAGTCGCACCCGCAATGATTACGTGTGGCATCTTTGCGATATCTCCGACTACTACGTTACCTGCGATATCTTTACCTACTACAAAAGCTAGTTTGCTCTTCTTCTTTTTGGATTTAAAAGCATCACTTTCGAGAAGTTCTCTAATAGATACTATATCCTTGGTGGCGTTAGGAACTTCTACGCCTATGGCTGACTTTCCCGGAATAGGAGCTTCCATTCTAACACCTGACGTTGCTAAGTTTAAGGCTATATCATCCGCTAGACCTGTGATTTTTGAAACCTTAATTCCTGATTGCGGTTGAACTTCATATCTAGTTACTGATGGCCCTCTACTAATTCCCACGATGTTCGCCTTGGCTTGAAAACTTTCTAAAGTTTCAATCAACTTGTTGGCGGTGTTTTCGAGTTCCTGTTTTGATACCTTACTACCACTATTATTTACGCCCTTTTCTAAAAGCTCCGTGGATGGTTTCTTGTATACATAAGGTTTCTTTTTAGGTTTAGGCTTAGGAGGTTCTATAGGCTCATCTATGGAGAGTTCTAACTGTGTATCCTCAGTAGTGGTATCAATAGGGGAGTTCGACACGTCGTCGCCCTCTACTATCTCTATATCGATGTTGTCATCATTGTTAAAAGTAGTCTCAACTGGCGGAGAGTTTAGTATAGAATCTATGTCAGCATCGCCGGTGTCTGTACCGTGGATGTTTTTCACTACCTCTTGAGCCTCTTCAATCTCGATGGTGTCCTCGTCCGCATTGGATTCTATATCCTCATTCTCATACTCTTCTTCTTCGTCCTCTTCGATTTCGTTGTAATCGAAAAAGGTTTCGTCAAACTTATTTTTGAACTTTTCAAAAGCTTTGGTGGTAGCCTCGGATATGTGTGCAAACTTCTCACCCAATGGGGAGTTAGTATGCTCTTTTTCGTCCTCATCCACGATGTTGTCACTATCCGAAAGTATGTCATCTATGGAGACTTTAGGAACTTCCTCGTTAAGCTTTGCAGATTTCTTCTTACTACTCTGTGACTTCTTCTTGTGTACACCTAAATCTTCTGGAACTACGTCATCATCCGAAAAGTTACCGAAGTTCAATTCGGAAAAGCTCTCCTTGACCTGTACGAACGGCTTTTTGAGAATCTCAACTACCTTTAACAGTGAGGTATTCGTCAAGAACATCAACACCACCGCAATGCACACCAACATGATAACTCTTGAACCTATCTTCCCGAAGATTGAAAGCAACGTCAATCCAATTACGGAACTTATCACGCCACCGCCCATGAGGTTTATGGAACTGTTGTATATGTACTCTATCATAGCGGAGGTTGTGTTGCCTTGAACATCCGCAAAGAAGAAAACTTCAACGAAACCGCTCAACAGCAACAGACCTAACGTGCATTCACAGGTACGCCTAAGTACGATGTTCTTGGGAGTATTCTGTGCGAGTAACACCGCTATGAATCCTAACATCAACGGCACTGCGAACGCCGTCACACCGAACACACCTCGATAGACTCTATACATTACCGCCCAACCGTCGGAGCCTTCTACAAAGGCGAGGACTAGTAACATCACTGCTAAGGCAAATAGCAGTATAGCCCAAAACTGATTCTGCTGGTTGATTTGGTTAGCAGTCTTCTTTTTGTCGTTAGACTTCTTTTTAGACTTGTTCTTATTGTTGTCTGCCATTTTAAACCTCCTATAAAATTTCAATAACTAATAGATGACAACTAACATACAATTG
>CAZWRW010000003.1:0-20079 GCA_964636465.1 uncultured Ruminococcus sp.
TTACCATCACTATTTTATAGTTCAAAACATTAGTGACATTGACCTTGACTTTACTTTATATGGTAACGCTTATGACGCCAAAGGTAAAAGTCTTGGACTTGCAGGTGGTAGTTGTATGAGTTTAAGTCCAAATGACACATACGTTTTGCCGATGTCACCGGAGAGTTTGGATAGGTCTGTTGAAATTGACCATGTTGAGATAATCCCTGAAAAGTTCTTTGCAGATAACAACGCCAATACAATTTTTGGTTTTGATAGCAGTAAAATCGAACATTCTAGTACTTTCAGCAAAGAAGAAAAAAGGGTTTATGTTACTGCTACAAATAACGGCACTGAAAATGCTACAGTAAATGCAACAATTGTCTTTTATAAAGACGGTGTTCCTGTGAATGTAACATCTGGATTGGTTGATAATGTAGATGACGATAATAAGGATTTTGTCATAAAACCTAATGAAAGTGAAACTACTTATTTTCATGCAGATGTGGATTTTGATGACTATGAAGTGTATATATACGCAAATGCAGATTTTTTAAAATAACTAAATAAAACCACAAGCAAATGATTTTTTGTAGGGAACGGGCTGTGACCGTTCCTAAATTTGCCGAAGGCAAATCATAATATAATATGTGTTATGTATAAAAATCAATATCAATCAAGCTACGCTTGATTCTGAGGAACGGTCAAAGCCCGTTCCCTACATATGATTTTCAAGCTTTACAAATGTTAATATTTTGTGAACTTTAGAGAAAACTATTGACTTTTTACAGATACGTGTGTATAATATTATAGGTAATTGAAGCGGAACTCAGTTCACACCGTTAGGCAGTCTAATCCGAAACGGTCACTTGTTTAAGATAATTTTCCATATAGGTAATTTTACTTATCATATGTGCGTTTATATCTTTGAGTGCGTGACTGTAGTTACTGCACTCAAAGTTTTTTTATAGGCTTTTTAATGGAGGTGCTTAATTATAGCTAACAAGGAACATCAAATCAACGAAGAGATTAGGGACAGAGAAGTCCTAGTTATCGGTGTTGACGGAACTAAACTAGGTGTCATGTCATCAAGGGATGCCATGAAACTTGCTTACGAAAGTAATCTTGACTTGGTTAAGATTGCCCCACAAGCAACGCCACCTGTATGCCGTATCTTAGACTATGGCAAGTATTGTTTTGAGCAGACTAAGCGTGAAAAAGAGGCAAAGAAAAATCAAAAGGTAGTTGAAATCAAGGAGATTAGAATGTTTTCTACCATAGATACCAACGATTTCAATACTAAGGTAAATCAAGCCTTGAAGTTCTTAAAATCTGGGGATAAACTAAAGGTATCAGTAAGGTTTCGTAAACGTGCCATTGCCCACCCTGAACTAGGTATGGAACTCATGGAACGTTTTAAAGAGGCTTGTTCGGAATTTGGCTCAGTTGAAAAGCCTGCCAAGATGGAAGGACGTTCTATCGTAATGTTCGTTTCCCCTAAGGCATCAAAATAGAAGGAGGATTTTTTAAATCATGGCTAAGGTTAAAGTTAAAACTCACTCAGGTGCTAAAAAGCGTTTTAAAGTAACTAAGAATGGTGTGGTTAAGTATCAACACACTAATAAAAGACACAGATTAACTCAAAAAGACCACAAGCGTAAGAGAATCGCTCGTAACATGGGAGTTGCAAGTAGTGCAAACGCTCCAGTTATTAGAGAGCTAGTTCCTTACAAGTAATCGGTTAGGTTACAGGTCACAAGTTGAATTAAGTTTGGAATATCGGAGGTTTAATATAAATGGCAAGAGTAAAAGGTGCGATGATGACTCGCAAAAGAAGAAATAAGACTCTTAAACTAGCTAAGGGCTATTGGGGTGCTAAGAGCAAACATTTCAAGATGGCTAAACAAGCCGTTATGAAGTCTGGTAACTATGCTTATATCGGTAGAAAGCAGAAGAAGAGAAACTTTAGACAACTTTGGATTGCTAGAATTTCCGCAGCTGCTAAGCTAAACGGTATCAACTACTCCACACTTATGAACGGTCTAAAGAAGGCTGGTATCACTCTAAATAGAAAGATGCTTTCCGAAATCGCTATTAACGACCCAGCAGGTTTTACTGCTATCGTTGAGAAAGCTAAGGCTTCTCTATAATGTTTTCACGTTCCAACTGAGCGTGTAACTGTGAAATTTACTATTTTCAACATAAACTTTCGCCCAATTGGGTTTTAAAAAGTATGTAGAAGATTAGAAACATATACAAAACACGCTCTCACTGTTAGAGCGTGTTTTCGTTTAATTTAACACTAATTCGATGTAATCTCATGATGTTGTATTGTGTATTTGTAAGGTTTGAAAATCCCATGGAATTGTATCGAATGGGCGTTAATTTAATATATTTTAACATAAGATTTAAATAGGAGGTGCAAAATTGGAAATCATAAAGTCTAAAGATAATAGTATCATCAAGCAGTACGTGAAACTTTCCAACAGTCGCAAGGATAGGAAAAAGTTAAACAAGTTCGTCCTAGAGGGACTCAGGATAGTCACGGATGCTGTTATGGAGAACGCACCTATTAGTGAGGTGTTAATCTCCGAGAGTGCATACGAGAAGTACTCACAAAAGTTGGCTGATTTGAAATTAACTAATCCTATAATTATTTCAAATGAACTCGCTTTGAAAGTATCTTCAACGGAGAATCCACAAGGTATATTCGCAATATGCGACACGCCTAAGAATGAACCTATGAAGTTCAAGCCTAATGGGAAGTATATCGTGTTGCACCAAGTTCAAGACCCTGGTAACGTTGGCATGATAATCCGAACGGCTGACGCTTTGGGTTTAGATGGTGCGATACTCTGTCAAACCTGTGACTTTTACAGTCCAAAGGTTATACGTTCGACTATGGGTTCAGCATTTAGGGTTGAACGTTGGTTCTGTGATGATATCAAGATGGTGTTGGAAACCTTAAAACAGAACAGTATCACGACATATTCAGCGGTTATAGATAGTCCTAACGATGTTAGAGAAGAACACTTTGCAAATGGTAGTGCCGTAGTAGTCGGAAACGAGGGCAACGGTTTGCCTAAGGAAGTATCAGAGATGTGTGACAAAGCGGTCACCATCAAGATGAGTGGCAACGTAAACTCATTGAATGTAGCAATGGCTTCTGGAATTATGATGTGGAGCATGATTAATGCCTATGAAAAACATCTATAGTAAAAAAATCTGTTGGATTTGGTTGACGTTGTCGTTAGGGTTCGGCAATGAAAAGGTTTGGCAGTTAATAGCTGAAAATCAAACCATCGAGGAGACCTGTAGGTACGTACAGAATCATGATATACCATACAAGAAAGACATATCCGTACAACAGGCAAAACAGACGTTAGTAGACTGTCTTTCAAGAGGGTATAGCGTGGTGTGCTATTCGGATGTAGAGTATCCTCAAACTTTAAAGGATATGCAAAATCCACCTAGTGTGCTGTACTATAGAGGTGATTTGTCCGTACTTAATGAGAGTGACATTCTAACGGTGGTGGGTACTAGAAACCCTCAGGAGTACACTCTTCAAGCGACCTCATACATATGTGATGGCTTAGTAGATGAGGGTTTCATAATTGTGAGCGGTCTAGCACATGGCGTGGATATCACTTCACAGATGTCAGCGTTAAAGAAATGTCGTCCAACGGTAGCCGTAATAGCTTGTGGTTTAGATTATGACTATCCTAAAGGAGCTAACGGTATCAAGGATGATATAGTCGCATACGGTGGACTAATCTTGACTGAGTACCCATTAGGACAACATCCGTATAAGTCACACTTTCCGAAACGTAATAGAATCATGGCAGGGATAAGTAAAGGTACACTAATCATGGAGGCAAACTTGGAGAGTGGTTCACTAATCACAGCAGAGTACGCCAAAGATTCAGGCAAGAAAATTTTCTGTCTTCCACCGAGCAACATACTAAGTAACAGATACTATGGACAGAGCAAATACATCCGAAGTGGTGCGACCGTAGTATTACATCATATGGATATCGTTAGAGCTTTTCGTGGTGGTGATACTATGGAAGAAGAGAACATACAGGAAATCTATCAATCACCGACCGCTGATACGACTACACCAAAGCCTACAACTACGGATATAAGTCCAAAACTCACTAACACTCAAAACAGACCACTTGAACCATCAACGGACACCACGGCAACGCCAACTATAGATAAGTACACAAACTTAAATAAGGATAAACTATCAGTGATACAGTCCATACAGAGGGGCAACACCTTACTAGATGACATCTCAATGGATACCAAGCTAGACGTTTCAGAACTATTTGAAATCATCACAGACTTAGAGGTTGATGGCTTGATAGTCTCTAGTTTTGGTAATAGTTATACGTTGGTGTGATAGTATTAATATAAAAGGATTACATATCTGTTAGAATTTAAAATATTATGTAGGGAACGGGCTGTGACCGTTCCTAAATTTGCCGAAGGCAAATCCATAGCATTGAATTTTACTGAGTTGGTTTTATTTTGATAATAATGCATTAAGCCACTTCTTTTTAAAAATATTATTTGCCAAATTCAAAATAGTATGTTATAATCTTTTTGAGTGTTTCTGTAACACTTAGCAGGAACTCTCAAACTTTGGGTGTATATATTTAGGAAAAAGGTTTGTGTTAGAGAAGGAGAGATTTTTTTGTTATGTCAACATTAGTTATAGTGGAGTCCCCAGCAAAAGCTAAAACTATCCAAAAGTATCTAGGCGATGGCTACGAAGTGATAGCTTCCATGGGGCATATTATAGACTTACCAAAGTCTAAATTGAGCGTAGATATTGAAAATGGTTTTAAACCTGTCTACGTAGAAATGAAAGGTAAAGAGGACGTAATCAAGCAGATTAAGAAGTGTGCTAAGAAGTCCAGTAACATATACTTGGCTACCGACCCCGATAGAGAGGGTGAGGCTATATCATGGCACATTGCTAATATGCTAAACTTGGATTTAAACGATAATAATCGTGTAACTTTTAATGAAATCACTAAGACGGGCGTTCAAAACGGTATGAACTCACCTAGAAGTATAGATATAGACCTAGTCAATGCACAACAGACTAGGCGTATTCTCGATAGGATAGTAGGTTATAAGTTAAGTCCATTCTTATGGAAAAAGGTTAGACGTGGACTATCAGCAGGAAGAGTGCAATCTGTAGCTGTTAGGATTATCGTGGATAGAGAGAACGAGATAAGGGCGTTCACACCAGTTGAATATTGGTCTATAGATGGTACTTTTACAGCACCACCTAATAGAAAGGTGTTTCCTATCAAGTTGCATTCCATAGATGGTAAGAAACAAGATATCCATAACGAAGAGGAAGCCAACAAAATTCTAGAGGATTTAGAGGGTGTAGAGTTTGTAGTTAGTAACGTCAAGAAGAGGGTCACTAAGAAGAATCCATCACCACCGTTTATAACGTCCACGTTGCAACAGGAGGCATCACGTAGGATGGGTTTCCAATCCAAGCGTACCATGAAGACTGCTCAAGAACTCTATGAGGGTATCGAAATTGAGGGCATGGGACTAGTAGGTTTAATCACCTATATGAGAACCGATAGTTTAAGAATCTCCGAAGAGGCGATAGCATCTGCAAGGGACTATATCAAGGAAAGTTTCGGGGATAAGTATCTGCCTAGTAAGCCAAGGGTATTCAAGACCAAGGCTAACGCACAGGACGGTCACGAGGCGATAAGACCATCCATGCCGAATCTAAGTCCAGTAAAGGTCAAAGATAGTTTAACATCTGACCAGTTTAAGTTGTACAAACTCATTTGGGAGAGGTTCATAGCTTGTCAGATGGCTAACGCCGAACTAGACACCGTATCCGCAGACATCAAAGCGGATAAGTACCTCTTTAGAACTTCAGGATATTCAGTCAAGTTTGATGGTTTCACTGCACTATATGAAGAGGGTAAAGACGTATCCGAGGAGACTAACAAAGTGTTACCACCTCTAGAAGTAGGTCAAGTACTCAAAAAGAAGACTCTAGTAGGAAACCAACACTTTACACAGCCACCATCAAGGTATACTGAGGCGACACTAATCAAGGCGTTGGAGGAGTACGGCATAGGTAGACCTAGTACGTATGCACCTACTATCACAACGATAGTATCAAAGTACTACGTAGAACGTGACGGCAAACAGTTAAAGCCTACGGCTTTAGGTGAGACTATCACAAAACTTTTAGAGGAACACTTCAAAAAGATAGTAGACGTAAAGTTCACTGCTAAGATGGAAGACGACCTCGATAAGGTTGAAAATGGTACAGAAGATTGGGTATCTACTTTGGAGACTTTTTACGACGACTTCGACAAGACACTCACCAAGGCTGAAAAGGCTATGGAAGGTAAACGTGTAAAAGTCCCTGATGAAACTACAGACTTAGTCTGTGAAGAGTGTGGCAAACCTATGGTAATCAAGATAGGTAGGTTTGGAAAGTTCATAGCTTGTTCGGGATTCCCTGAATGTACTAACACTAAGAAGATAGTAGAGGCTACTAAGGGTACTTGTCCAGTGTGTGGAAAGATGGTAGTAGCTAAGAAGTCGCATAAAGGTAGACATTTCTTTGGTTGTGAGGGTTATCCAGAATGTACTTTTGTAACGTGGTACACTCCAGTTGAGGATAAGTGTCCAAAGTGTGGAAGTTCGCTATTTAAAAAAGGCGGTAAGAATGGAAAGTTTCTCTGTCTCAAAGAAGATTGTGGTTATGAAAGGAATCTATAGTCTATGGTAGTAAACGTAATAGGAGGAGGTTTGGCAGGGTGTGAGGCATCATGGCAACTTGCCAACTACGGCATAGAGGTGAACCTCTATGAGATGAAACCTAAGAAGTACACCCCAGCACATCATTATGAAAACCTCTGTGAGTTGGTGTGTTCCAACTCGTTGAAAGCTCTAAGGGTTGAGAGTTCCGCAGGGTTGCTAAAAGCTGAAATGGAACGTTTAGGTTCATTGATAGTTCCATGTGCTAAGGCTACCGCCGTAGAGGCAGGTGGTGCTTTAGCAGTCGATAGGGAAAAGTTTTCGGACTTAGTCACACAGAAGATTAAAGAACATCCACTAATCCATATCATTGAGGAAGAGGTCACGGAAGTTCCAACGGATGGGTACACCATCATTGCGACAGGGCCATTAACTTCGGATAGTTTGGCAAAGTCGATACAAGAGTACTGTGGTGACTATCTAAGTTTCTACGATGCAGCGTCACCAATAGTAACTTTTGAAAGTTTAGATAAGAGTCTAGTATTTTCGGCATCACGTTACGACAGGGGCGAGGCGGATTACATAAACTGTCCTATGAACAAGGAAGAGTATCTAGAGTTCTATCAAGCCTTAGTGGATGCGGAAATCGTTCAATTAAAAGATTTCGAGACGGTAGCGTTTAAAGTCTATGAGGGATGTATGCCCATCGAAGTTTTAGCCAAGCGTGGTGAAGATACTATGCGTTTTGGTCCATTGAAACCAGTCGGTTTGACTGACCCTCGAACAGGTAGACGACCTTATGCAGTGGTACAACTCAGGAAAGAGAATCGAGAGGGTACACTGTACAACTTAGTAGGATTCCAAACCAACCTAAAGTTCGGCGAACAGAAACGAGTATTCTCTAAGATTACAGGCTTACAGAATGCCGAATTTATCCGATATGGTGTAATGCACAGGAACTCATTCATAGATAGTCCAAGGTTGTTAAACGCTGATTTTTCATTGAGGAAGAATCCGAACGTATACTTTGCAGGTCAAATGACCGGCGTGGAGGGTTACATAGAGAGTGCCATGAGTGGAATCATAGCGGGTCATAGTATGGCTAGAAAACTTCTAAACAAGCCACAGATAGTTCTCCCTAATGACACCATGTGCGGTGCTATGTGCAACTATATCAGTGATGAGTATGTAAAAGATTTTCAACCGATGGGTTGTAACATGGGAATCCTTCCAGAGTTACCAGTAAGGATTAAAGACAAAAAACTCAAATATGCGGAATATTCTAAGAGGGCGTTAAACTCTTTGGAGGAAGCTCTAAAGTTAGCAGAGTTTTAAGTTTTCTGTAGGGAACGTCGCCCACGACGTTCCACAACTTAAAAGTTTTAGAAATGGAGGTTTAAAGAAACTATGAAGATTATAGTAGACGCTTTCGGTGGCGACAATTCACCGTTGGCAGTAGTTCAAGGCAGTGCCGATGCTGTCAAAAACTTAGGCGTAGAAGTAGTACTAACTGGCGACAAAAGTAAGATTAAACAGGTAGCTAAAGATAACGATATCTCTTTAGAGGGGATAAAAATCATCCAAGCGGATAGCGTTATGGATATACATGAAGAACCTACTAAAGTCATCAAGGAGTATAAAGATAGTTCTATGGCGGTAGGTTTACAGGCTCTCGCAGATGATAAAGGCGATGCGTTCGTGTGTGCAGGTAGTACTGGAGCATTAGTAGTAGGTTCTACGTTTATCGCAAAGAGGATTAAAGGTATCAAAAGACCAGCACTAGCACCTATCATGCCGAACGAAAAGGGATACTTCATCCTATTGGATGCAGGTGCTAACGTGGATTGTCGTCCTGAAATGATAGTACAGTTTGCCATCATGGGAAGTACATACATGGAAAAGGTCATGGGTATAAAGAATCCAAAGGTGGGACTAATCAACGTAGGTGCGGAAGATACTAAGGGCAGAGAACTTGAAAAGGAATCGTATAAGTTATTAGAAAAAGCACCTATCAACTTCTGTGGCAACTGTGAGGCTAGAGACATCCCAAGTGGTAAGTTTGACGTAGTCGTTTCAGATGGTTTCACTGGAAATGTAACACTAAAGCTCTATGAGGGTATGGCGAAGTTTTTCGGTAACGAGTTGAAATCCATGTTGACCAGTGGATTAAAGTCCAAATTGGGAGCGGTACTCCTAATGGATAAGGTAAAAGCCTTTAAGAACAAAGTCGACTATAAAGAAGTCGGGGGAGCGGTACTGTTAGGAATTTCAAAGCCAGTAATCAAGGCTCATGGTAGTTCCGATGCTAGAGCGTTCTACAATGCCATTAGACAGGCTAAACAGTGTGTTGAGGGCAACATCATAGACACAATAAAGTCTAACATTTAGTAAAGAGGAGAATTTTTATGACACCTGATATTAAAAAGTTTCAAGAAATAATAGGATACAAGTTCCACAATGAGAAACTCTTGTCGGAAGCTTTGTGTCATTCATCCTATGCGAACGAGGATAAGAAACACAGAGAGAGCAACGAACGTTTAGAGTTCTTAGGTGATAGTGTACTTTCGATAGTAGTATCTAAGTACATATTCAAGCATTACAAGAATCTTCCGGAGGGTGAACTCACTAAGATGAGAGCCTCACTAGTATGTGAAAAGGCACTCTTTGAGTTTGCAAAAAAGATACACTTAGGTGAATATATCTTTTTAGGTAAGGGCGAGGAAAACACCGGCGGTAGAGAGAGACCATCCATAGTATCGGATGCCTTTGAGGCTGTAATAGCAGCTATCTATCTAGATGGTGGTTTTGAACCAGTCCAAAAGTATATATTGAGCTTTATACCAAAAGATATAATCCATAACCAACCAGCATTCAACGATTTTAAGACCATCCTACAGGAAGTAATACAGAAGAATCCAGAAGAGAAGATAGAGTATACTCTCGTAGGCGAAAAAGGTCCTGAACATGATAAGGCATTCATGGTAAATGTATGTTTGAACTCTAACGTCATAGGTAAAGGTATCGGAAGGAACAAGAAAGAGGCTGAACAGATGGCAGCTAAAGAGGCTCTTGAACTCATGGGATATGACTATGGCTCATAATAACGTATCCATATTTGTTGCACACGTAGGATGTCCAAACTTGTGTAGTTTCTGTAACCAACATACCATTAGCGGAAATCAAACCGCTCCAACTATTGAAGAGGTTCAAGCTACTTGTGAACAGGCGTTCAACCAAATAGAAGACAAATCCAATACAGAGATAGCTTTTTTTGGTGGAAGTTTCACGGCAATAGAACACTCATACATGGTTGCGTTGTTGGAATGCGTTCAAGAGTTCATAGGTGAGGGAAAGTTTCAAGGTATAAGAGTTTCCACACGTCCCGACTGTATCACTGCTGAAATTTTGGAAACTTTAAAGCAGTACCACGTCACCGCTATAGAGTTGGGTTGTCAATCCATGAAAGATGAGGTTTTATTAGCTAATAGGCGTGGGCATACTGCTCAAGACGTTCTAAACGCTTGTGAGTTAATAAAATCTTATGGCTTTGAGTTGGGACTCCAAATGATGGTCGGATTGTACACCAGTACCATCCAAGATGAGTACTACACCATGCAACAGATTATCAACCTAAAACCTAAAACCGTCAGGATATATCCAACGGTGGTGCTAAAAGGCACACATCTAGATGAGCTTAGGGAATCAGGGGAGTATCAACTCTACGACCTTGACACTATGGTTGAAATCTGTGCGGACTTCCTAATGCAGTTTGAAGAGCATAACATCAAGGTAATTAAGTGTGGTTTACACGCCTCCGAGTTGGTGGAATCCGAAATGACGGGAGGGTATTACCATCCAGCCTTTAGGGAACTCTGTGAGAGTAGAATCTATAGAAAAATCTTAGAGAAGTATATCATAGAACATCCTGAAAGTAAGAGTTTCGGGTTTGAGGTATCCAATAGGTACTATAGCATGGCTGTAGGTCAGAAGAAGTCCAACGTCAAATACTTCAAAGATAAGGGTATTGCGGTTTGGTTTCTACGTTCTGATGACATCCCAAAGTATGAGTGTAAAGCTGTATAGTATGGCGTTCCACAATGCGACAACATGGAATTATATTGAATTTACGTAAAATATTAAACGATAAGTAAGGATTAACATATATGCGTTTAAAATCATTACAGATGCAAGGGTTTAAATCTTTCCCTGATAAGATTGAACTCACTTTTGATACTGGATTAACTGCCGTAGTAGGACCAAATGGTAGCGGTAAGAGCAACATCAGTGATGCCGTGCGATGGGTCTTAGGGGAGCAATCCAGTAAGAGTTTGAGGGGCAATAAGATGGAGGACGTAATCTTTTCGGGGACTAAGTCTAGGAAAGCCAGTGCCTTTGCTAGTGTCACACTAACGATAGACAACTCCGATAGAGGGTTAAATATCGAGGAAGACACCGTGGCGGTCAATAGGAAACTCTTCCGTAGTGGTGAAAGTGAGTATAGAATTAATGGAAAGTCAGTCCGTTTGAAAGACGTTTCGGAACTCTTCATGGATACCGGTCTAGGTAAAGATGGCTACTCAATCATAGGGCAAGGCAAAATTGCGGAGATAGTCTCATCGAAGAGTAGTGAGCGTAGAGAAATCTTTGAAGAAGCCTGTGGGGTATCCAAATTTAGGTATAAAAAATCTGAGGCGGAGAAAAAATTGGCATTAGCTGAGGATAATATGTTACGTCTCAACGACATAGTTTCCGAACTTGAAAGCCGAATCGAACCGTTAAGGGAGCAATCGGAGAAAGCCAAGAAGTTTGTAGAACTATCCGAACATAAGAAGAGTATCGAAGTTTCGGTGTGGTTGTTTAAAATCAACGACCTACACGCCACTTTGGATGGCTTACGTGAAAGGATAAACCTCGTACAAGAACAGTATGACGAACTCGAAAATCAAGTAGAAAAGGGTGAGTTAGAAGTTCAAGATGGCTATTCTAAAATGCAAGAGAGTTCAGCAAACGTTGACCGTCTCCAACGTGAGGTTACACGCTCACAACATGAACTGTCGGAAAATAAGTCTAATGTAGCGGTATATCAAAACGATATACAACACGCCAACATTAGCATTGAAAGTTTGAAAAAATCCAAAGAGGAGTATATCCATGAGAGGGAGACTCTCATGGGAAAAGTTTCGCAGTTGGAAAGCTCCATAGCGGAGGTTGAAACTAATTTAAATAGTACGCTATCCGAGATAGAAAAGTTAAGTGTAGACCTATCCGAAGTGGACACACAGGTATCAAACTTAGATACAGAAACCTCAAAACTTTTCAACGATATCGACGTTGCTAGACAAGGTATTCAAAAAGAAAACTTGACATTGGTATCTATGCGTACTATAATTGAAGAAACGCAATCCCAATTGGACAACATGGGTGCTGACAGATTAAAGGTAGAAAAACTCTGTGAAGAGTACAAACTCGAAACTGTAGAAGTCACCGCCAAACTAGAGGAGTATAACTCAAAATCTGAGGAGTTAAACAATAAGCTTATAGGATTTCAAAATCTAGTTAGTAGCAAAGAGAGCAAACTATCTAGTACTAAAGAACAGCTCGAGAGGGTCACTTTAGAGATTAGAGAGAAACAACATAGAATCAAAATGCTTACGGACTTAGAGAAATCCATGGAGGGATTTTCAAAGGCGGTAAAGTTGATAGTACAGGCATCCGAGAGGGGGCAAATCTCAGGGGTGTTTGGGACGGTTGCACAGCTTATCAATACACCTAGAGAGTACATCACAGCTATAGAAACCGCATTAGGTGGCACTATGCAGAACATCGTCGTCAAAGATGAGAACACAGCACAAGCGTGTATTAGGTTTTTGAAATCCGCAAACGGTGGACGTTCTACGTTTTTGCCGTTGACATCCATAAAGCCACAGAATTTTTCACTAATTGGTATAGAGAACGAGTTCGGATACGTTGGCATGGCTAGTGACTTAGTATCATGTGATGATAGGTTTAAAAACATAAGACTAAACCTTTTGGGCAAGATAGTCGTCATGGAAAACTTAGAGTGTGCAACGTTCACGGCTAAGAAGTATGGTTATAAGTTTAGAATCGTCACTTTAGACGGTCAAGTTATCAATGCAGGAGGTTCATTCACTGGAGGTTCTGCGGTACATTCTGGAGGGGTACTCTCACGAAAGAATGAGATAGAGAATCTAAATGAAAACTTAAAAAAGTTATCCATAGAGGAGAAGACACTTCGTGAACGAGTTGGGGCTTTAAAGTCCGAAGTTGAGAACATACACGTTCAGGTGGGAAATCTAAACGATGAGATACTAGTGAACAAATCTTCTAGTATGCAACATCAAGCGGATTTGAAACGCTTAAAGGATACCATTCAACAGTATGAAAATAGTCTAAACTCCACGGATTCACAAAGGGATGCACTCTTAGCCAAAGTAGAAAGTTCAAACGCTAAGAAACTCCAATGTGAACAGACACTCAAAGAACTTGAAACTCAGTTGACTACTCTAGAGGGTTCACATAGTCTTAAACTCCATGAGAGGAACACTCTAATTGAAAAGAGAACCTCACTAGTGGAAGAGGTTTCAAAGTTGAAAATCCTACAGGCTGAACAGTCCAAGGATGCGGAAACTCTAAAACGTACCTTAACGGATACTCAATCGAACGTTTCAAGTTTGGAGACTAAAACTCATGACATCGAAACGGAAGTATCTAATAAAGAACTCTTAGTTAAGGAGCGTTTAGGTTACATATCCGAAATGCAAACTTTAGAGGGAGAACTCGAAATAAAAATCGAAAGTTTAACCCAAGAGATACAGTCATGGCAAGAGGTACACCGTCAACATGAAGAGAGAGTTACACAGTTGAGACTCAAACTCAGAGACCAAAACACCGAAAAGGAACAACTGTCTCGTGAGTTGATACGTCTTGACGAAAAGAAGAAAACGGCTCAGCGTGACTATGATAACATAGTAGCTCAGCTGTTCGACATATACGAAATGACGTTCACCGAAGCTGAAAGTTTCGCAACCCCTGTTGAAGATATACAATCCGCACAGAGGGAACTCGCTGAACTTAAAGCACAGATAAAGTCTTTAGGTAACGTCAACGTTTCCGCTATAGATGAGTATAATGAAGTATCCGAACGTTATAAGTTCCTAAGCGACCAACTTAAAGATACTAAAAAATCTAAAGCGGAACTAGAAAAACTTATAGAAAATCTAACCAAGGACATGAAAACCATGTTCGAGGAGAACTTTGACAAGATAAATGAAAACTTTAAACAGATATTCGTAGAACTCTTTGGGGGTGGTAGTGCTGACCTAGTCTTAACAGACAAAGAAGATACTTTAAACTCAGGGATAGAGATATTAGTATCGCCACCAGGTAAAGTTATTAAGAGTTTGATATCATTATCAGGTGGTGAACAGGCTTTTGTTTCAATTGCGATATACTTTGCAATCTTAAAGGTTAAGCCGTCGCCGTTCTGTATCCTTGACGAGATAGATGCCCCATTGGATGAAGTGAACGTTCGCAAGTATGCGGTATACCTCAATAGGTTTATAGATAACACGCAATTCATAGTAGTTACGCATAGGCGTGGCACTATGGAAACCGCCAACGTATTATACGGTGTCACTATGCAGAAAGACGGCGTATCTAAACTACTGAAGATGGAGCAAAAAGACATCCCTAACGAAAACTTTTAACGCTATTTTGACGTGTTATTTTGTAGGGAACGTCGCCCACGACGTTCCGCTATGCGATAACATGGAAATTTAACGAATTGGCGTTATAACTTACTAAAAGGAGCGAAATTTTTATGAACTTTTTCCAAAAAATCAAAGATGGTCTTTCTAAGACCAAACAGGCTATGATTTCTCGCTTTCAAAAGGTCATTAACTCTTTTACCAAAATAGATGAGGATTTATTTGAAGAACTTGAGGAAACCATGATAATGAGTGACATCGGTGTAGATACCTCCGTTGAAATTTGTGAGCAACTCCGTAAGAGGGTTAAAGAGAGAGGTATCACAGACCCAAAAGAAATCATGGGACTTATACAGGAAATCATTGCCGAAATGATGGGAGAGGATACCGCCATAGATACTTCTACCACTCCGTCCATCATCATGGTGATAGGTGTAAACGGCGTAGGTAAGACCACTACCATCGGAAAGTTGTGTTATCAGTATAAGCAACAAGGGAAAAAGGTTCTAGTCGCTGCCGCCGACACTTTCCGTGCAGCCGCAATAGACCAACTCGAAATTTGGACTAAACGTGCAGGTGTGGAACTCGTCAAACATAGTGAGGGTTCAGACCCAGGTGCGGTAATCTTCGATGCTATTACGGCAGGTAAAGCACGAGGTGCGGATATCATCATATGTGACACTGCAGGTAGACTACACAACAAGAAGAACCTCATGAGTGAACTTTCAAAGATTAACAGAATAGTCGCACAACAAGCAGAGGGTTGTGCTAGAGAAACTCTGCTCGTTTTGGACGCTACCACAGGACAGAACGCCGTCAACCAAGCTAAAATGTTCAGTGAAACTGCAGATATCACGGGTATAGTACTTACCAAGCTTGATGGTACTGCTAAAGGTGGTATAGTAATCTCTATCAAGAATGAGTTGAACATACCAGTCAAGTTGGTGGGTGTCGGTGAGAAGATAGACGACTTGCAACCTTTCAACAGTGAGGATTTCGTAAAGGCTCTATTTGATATGGATTTTGAAAACGCTGAGAAGTCCAACTATGATAGAATCACAGACGATGGAACAGTCACCACTAAAGAAGATTTCACTATCGTACCTGATGACGTTCCAACTGTCAAAGTTGAAGAGAAATCCACCAAGGAAGATAAGAGCAAGAGTAGAGAGAAATCCAAGCTTGATGGCATGAACGAAAAGGAAATCTACGAGAAGATACAGAAGATTAAGAACGATAAGAAGAAGAAACTTCAACAGGAGAACAAACCTCCAGTAGAGGAGAAATCGGTAGAAACTCCAAAGGCTGAACCAGTTGATGTTAAGAAAGTTAAAAAGATTAAAGAAGCTAAACAAGTTGAAAAGGTCAAAGAAGTTGAAGAGGTCAAAGTTGAAGTCAAGGAGACTCCAAAGCCAAAGGCTGAGAAAGTCAAGGTTGAGGTTGAGCCTGAAACTACAATTTCAAATACAACTTCAACACCAACAGCTACAGAAACCCAATCCGAACCTGAAACTACACAGAACAGCGTAATCGAGCCAGTTCTACGCACCAATGAGAGTTACGTTCCAGTTATTGATGAGGCTTTTCTACAGTCCACAAGAGAGTTTGAGGCTATCAAACCTGACAAGCCAGTTCACAAGCAACACGCTGACGATGAAGAGTTCACACCAGTAATTGAGGATACTCCAACCGTAATAGAAGATGAGCCAATCCCTAATAGACAAGAGTTCGAGCCTATCCCAGAAGATGAGTACTATTCCGATGAGGAAGAGTACTACGAAGATGACGAATACTACGAGGACGGCTACTATGACGAGAATGGCGAATACTATGATGACCCATACTATGACGAAAACGGCGAATACTATGATGATGAGTATTATGAAGATTATCCAGTAGAGGAAGAAGTTCAAAAGCAACCTAAAAAAGATAAGAAGGAAAAGAAAGAAGGTTTCTTTAGTAAACTTTTCGGCAAAAAGGATAATTCTAAAAAGAAAGACAAGAATAATAAGAAAAAGAAATAAATTATATTCTGTGTAGGGAACGAGCTGTTACCGTTCCGACTGTATTCAAATAGAAAGGATTTAAATCTATGAAGTTAGTGTTAGCATCCAATAACAAGAATAAGTTACGTGAAATCCGTGAGATTTTAGAGCCTAAGGGTTTTGAAGTAGTATCTCTTAAAGATTGCGGTATCGATACCGATATTGAGGAGACTGGTACAACTTTTGAAGAGAATGCGACCATCAAAGCCAAGGCAATCTATGAGATGACTAAACTACCATGTATCGCTGATGATAGCGGTTTAGAAGTAGCATATCTTCATCGTGAACCGGGGGTATATTCGCATAGGTACGCCGGTGAAAACGCTACTGATGATGACAGGTGCAATCTCATATTAAGCAAGTTGGAGAATGTGCCTATAGAACTTCGTGAGGCGTGGTTCGTGTGTGCTATGTGCTACGTCAATGCACAGGGAGAGGCTCAAACCGTCCGTGGCACTGTAGATGGCTACATCGGATTTGAGAAAAAAGGCTCTAACGGTTTTGGTTATGACCCTATCTTTATGCGTGGGGGAAAATCTTTTGCAGAGCTTTCCGCTGATGAAAAGAACGCCATCAGCCACAGGAGCAACGCATTGAAAAAGTTGGTTGAAATCTTATAATTCTACGCAAATTTGGTTTGTGGAACGTCGTGTAGGCGTTCCGCAATATGATATCGAATTGGCGTTATTTATATTAATCTAATATTTTACCATAGAGGAGTAAAAAAATATGTTAAACAGCAAACAGAGAGCATACCTAAGAGGTCTAGCAAGTACTTATGAAACCATCCTACAGATAGGCAAGGGTGGTATCAGTGAGAACGTAATCAAGCAGGTTGACGACGCTTTGAGAGTTAGAGAACTCATAAAGGTTAGAGTGTTGGACAATTCCGAGTACACCTCTAGAGAAGCTGGGGAAATCTTAGCAGAAGCCACAGGTGCAGATGTGGTACAAGTTATCGGTTCTAAGATAGTACTCTTCAGGAGAAACCCTAAAGACCCAGTGATAGAACTCAAAAAGTAGTATGAGGTTAGGACTGTTCGGGGGGAGTTTCAACCCTATACATAATGGACACATTCACCTAGCGGAATCAGTGTGCAAAGACCTACAACTGGATAAGGTAATATTCATACCGTCCAAGGTGTCACCGCACAAGAGCAATGACGAATACGTATCGGATGAGCATAGATTAAATATGTGTAAGTTAGCCATCGAGGGCATATCGAAATTTGAAGTCAGTGACTTTGAACTTTCACGAGAGGGAATAAGTTATAGTATAATCACGGTGAGACATTTTAAGGAAGTCTATCCCAATGATGAGTTATATTTCTTAATCGGTAGTGATATGCTCTTAACGTTTGATGAGTGGAGAGACTATCAAGAGATACTGTCCAAAGTCAACTTAGCGGTGGTATCCCGTGAGAATGGCGACCGTGAGAACCTCTTGCACAAGGCTGATGAGCTTTCCAAGTATGGCAACATCGTCGTTGTGGACGTTCCCCCGATGGAAGTGTCTTCAACAGAAGTTAGAAAAAATGTTCGTTTTGACAAAGATTATTGTTGCAATTTAAGTGAAAAAGTAGTACAATATATAAAGTCAAACAGTTTATACCGATAGAATGTAGGGAACGGGTTGTGACCGTTCCACGATATAAAAATCAAAATATATTATGGGTGGTCTTGAATGAATTTTGAAGAGATTAAGAGCCTCCTTGAAAAGAGGTTATCGAAAAAGAGGTACATACACTCTCTAAACGTAGCTGAACAGTGTAGAATCCTAGCCATCAACAATGGCGAAGATGTAGATAAGTGTGTATATGCAGGGTTAGTCCATGATATCTGTAAGGAAGTTCCCACCGCTGAAATGAAGAAGATGCTCGTGAATGTTACGTTTCCAGTGAGCCGTTCTGAGTTAGCATCTAAGGCGTTATGGCATGGCATTGCGGGGGCGTGGTACGTGCAGAACGTTTTGAACATCCAAGATGAAGAGATTATCAATGCAGTGAGATTTCACACAGTAGCACACGCTGGTATGTGCAAAGTCGAAGAGATAGTATACCTCGCAGACTTGATATCCATCGAGAGGGACTACAAGGACGTAAAACGCATGAGAAAACTTGCCTACACTGATTTAGAAATCGCAATGTTTGAAGCTCTAAAGTTCTCAATTACTGACGTAGTATCCAAAAACGGACTACTACCACACTACACCGTCGAAGCGTATAACCAATACTCATACGTCTGTAAAAATAAGTCTATAAAGTGAGGGCAGTGCAATGGCTAAAGTAAAACGTATCAAGATGAGTACCAAAGAGAGAATCATAATATTAGTAGCCTTAGTGATAGGTATATTTTTCGTAGGATTCGTAATAAAATTTTTCGTCAAGCAGTGGCAACCACTCGCAGAGGGTGAGGGCGAACTAGACAAAGATACTAACAGTTATGCCATCAAAGCGGAGGAGGAATCCGTGAACGATGACGGATTAGACTTAGACCAAATCATAGAAGGACAGTTTACCATACTTGCATTAGGTTTCGATGAGGAAGGTCAAAACACTGACGTTATGATGTTAATCATGTTGGACATAAAGAACAAGAAGATTAACATCTTACAGATTCCTAGAGACACTTACGTAGGTGGTAGTACTACAGGAAAAATCAATGCTGTGTACGCCTACGGCGACGAAAGTCTAACACCTATAAACAGGGTAGTTAGCAAAGTTCGTGATATGACAGAAATTCCAATAGATAGGTATATAGCCATCAACTGTAACGACATTCCGCCGGTGGTGGATGCCATGGGAGGTATACCAATAAACATCCCAGAAAAGATAATCTATGAGGCTGACAAAATCATAGAGGCAGGGGAGCAGACTCTAACAGGTGAGCAGTCGGAGTGGTTTGTGCGATTCCGTCACGACTATTCAGAGGGCGACATAGGCAGAGTTAAAGCACAGAGGTTATTCTTAGCGGCAGCGATGACAAAACTTAAAGATATGGGTTCAGTCAAACTGTTGTCGATATTTCCAACCATACAGAAGTATGTAATGTCGGATATGTCCATGGGTGAGATAGGTAGTATCGCAGAGTTTTGCGAAACCGTCAGCATGGAGGACGTAACCGTTAGAATGGTTCCAGGTGAGAGCGTAGCTCCTGAAGATTACAACGGCTACTACATTTGGAGCGTTCACAAGGACGAGTTCGCCGATATGCTCAACGAATACTTTAGACCATATCAACAGGCTGTTGACGCCGACGACTTAGACTTGAAAGAGATTAAAAACACTGAAACCTACTACGATGCTGTAGAGGATAACTTCCAAGACATAGTAGACGGCAACACGGAAAGTGTCCCTCGAAATGCTGTAACTACTACTGCTACCACCAAAAAGAGTAGTAGCAAAAGTAAGAAAAAGAAATAGAGAAACTTAAAATTCAAATGTAACACCAAACATTGATTTTGAAACCTTAAAGATACGTATTTCATTTGTAGGGAACGGGCTGTGACCGTTCCTTACACAGGATTTTCAAATCTCATAGATTGGGTTACATTAACGGTTAATTAATTT
>CAZWRW010000004.1:0-20012 GCA_964636465.1 uncultured Ruminococcus sp.
TAGTGTCTACGTGGAGTAGTGGAAAAGGTGGCTTTTCTGGGTAGAAAGCCTTTAAAGCTAGGTGTAGCATTACAGAGCTATCCTTACCGATGGAGTACAACATTACAGGTTTTTCACACTCTGCAACTACCTCACGGATGATGTATATAGCTTCTGCTTCAAGCTCATCTAAATGTGATAATTCACTCATTATGGAAATCCTCCTTAATAAAGTCATCTATTTGAATATCTTATTATTCCTATGTGATTACTATGGTTTAATTATAGAATAAAAACGCTAATATGTCAATAGAGAATCGACAACTTTGTAAGAAGTTCTATAATGTGACCTTAATATCTATAGTTTATTGTATAAAAGCACAAAATTCTCAACCGATGGAGAGTTTGCCAAAATTCCATACACAGATACATTCTTTTGTACATTTCACAAAAAAGCCTTGATATTTCACACATTATAGTATATAATAATAGTAGTAGACGGAATCCGTCAAAACTATATCATAATAGTTGTAAGAATAAAGATTGGAAGTGTTCAAAATGTATAATGTAGGTTTCATAGGTACTGGTAATATGGGATATGCCATCATGAAAGGAATATCCGAAAGCACACTAAAAGATAGCGTGAAAATCCATGCCTTCGACGTTAAGAGAGAAAGTTTAGAGAGGTGTTCAAGTTTTGCCACCTTGTGCAACTCCGAGGCAGAAGTTTTTCAAAGTTGTAAGTATGTGTTCTTAGCGGTCAAGCCACAGGTAATAGATGGCGTACTCGATACCATAAAAGATTCTGTAACAGAAGATACAGTAATCGTATCAATATTGGCAGGAATCACAGGGGAGTATATAAAGTCTAAAACGATACCTAACGCAAAAGTAGTATTAGTAATGCCAAACACTCCTTTGTTGTTAAATGAGGGAGCATCCGCATTAGCCAAGGTTGAGCCAGTCACTGATGATGAGTTCAACTTCGTTAGAAGTATCTTCGATAGTTGCGGAAAGACTGCCATACTAACTCCAGACAAAATGAAAGAAGTCATAGCCATCAATGGAAGTAGTCCAGCGTTCATATACCTTTATGCTAAAGCGTTCATAGACTACGCTACCGAAAACGGTATCAGTGAGAAGTCAGCAACGGACTTGTTTGCACAGTCTTTGATAGGCTCCGCAAAGATGATTACAGATTCAGGTTACACACTCAGTGAACTCATCAAGATGGTATCATCTCCAGGAGGAACTACACTCGCTGGATTGGACGAACTCTACAAAGGTAACCTTGAGGATATCACTAAAAAATGTTGTGAGGCTTGTACCAAACGTGCATATGAACTTTCAAAGTAACGTATAGTCATAAACTTATATATGAGTACATATCATAGTTAAAAAAAGGTGGTATCTACTCATGAGACATATACAAAAAAGTTTCTGCGATGGTAAGAAGTTATTAACAACCTTGTTATTAGCACTGATACTCTTGGGCGTGACGTTAGGCGTATGGTTAGTATGTAGCGAATCCGCTTGGGAATACCTTTATAGTCCAGTAATAACGCAAGGGTTCATAGTGGACTATTCTCAAAAGACCATCCTAGATGTGTTTGTCGATTCTTACGTTTGGACAGGTATACTACTAGTTGTGATACATCTGTGTGGGTTCTGTGCGATAGCTCAGCCGTTGACCGTAGGGTTTATATTTTCAAGGGGCGTAGCGTTAGGAATATCCATAAGCAGTATGTATTTAGAATACGGCTCAAAAGGCGTATTGATGTACATATTAGCAATGATGTTCCATGTGGTGGTGACTAGTATAGTGTTAGTATTCGCCACAGTGGATAGTTTAGGACATTCCAACCTCATGCTATACACGGCATTGGAACGCTCATTTGAGAACTTTAAACTCAAGAAGTACAACCATAGGTTAATCATTCGCCTTGTGATAGTGTTGTTATCATCCATTATGAACACTTGTCTGTTGCACCTGTGCTTATAAAACCGTATACGGAACGAATTGTAACTGTTCGTAATACTGGTTAATTAAAAAAAGAAAGGAAGTCGATATTTTGTCATATAAGAATCCGTTTGACTTTGAGAGTACGGGTGCAGGTATCTCAAAGAATGCACCCAAAAAGAAAAGGATAGTCGAATTTTTCGACATATTTTTCAATAAGTTTTGGAAACTCCTAGGCTTAAACGTGATATATACGTTGTTCTGTTTACCTATCGTGACCATAGGTCCAGCGACTGCGGGAGTCACCAAAGTGTTGAGAAACTTCTCACAACGTAGACCAACATTCCTATGGGGAGACTTCATAGAGAGTTTCAAAAAGAATATGAAACAAGCCGTCCCATTGGGATTTATAGACTTGTTCGTAGCGATAAGTGTAGGATTAGCGTGTTATGTATATCCTAAGCAGGTCGAGAACACAGGCAGTAATATGTGGTACATCCCTTGCGTGATGTCGATGGCAGTAGGTATCACGGTGTTTATCATGAGCGGTTACGCCTACTTGATGATAGTCACAACGAACCTATCTTTTAAAGATATCATGAAGAACTCATTCTATCTAACGTGTGCGTGTGCTAAGCAAAGTCTAACGACTTTTATAATCTGTGTAGCGATAGTTTCCGTAGCGGTGTTCTTGTTTATCACGAACGACTACGCAAAAGTATGTGTAATCTTCGCACCAGCCACTATGATTGGTTTAGTAGTCTGTTTCAACTTTTACCCAATCATTCAAAAGTACGTAATCAATCCGTACTACGAGGCTAGGGGAGAAGAAAATCCAGAATACAGGTACTCAAAGCCTAACGATGACGCAATCTTCACTGACAGAGGTGGCGAAGAAACTCCTATCGATGTTAAGAAGAACAAGAAGAAAAAAGGCTCTAAAGGTACTGGTACTAACGTAAAACATAAGGGCAAGATAATATCTTAAAAAAATCTATGGGGAACGTTCTTTTGAGCGTTCCCTTATTTGATATCTCTAACTTCTCGGAACGATACCCATAACGTTCCGAATTTTTGTATTATATTTAGTCATACGACAAAAAGTCCCCACATACATAAACATAGAGGAGACGTAAAATATCATGTAAAGTTTCAGACTGTAAGAGTTTTCAAGAAAAAGTTTCAATATAATCAAGCCTTATATTGAATTTTTCAAACCTCATAGCTACATGAATTATTTAAGGTTTGTCACTAGTAAGTTACTAATAAAACTCTTGTATTTCAAGGTGAAAATCTCACGATGGATTAGAAATCCTATGATTATATTATACCACACTGTAAAGATTTTGTCAATACTAGATTTAAAATCTTCCATGTGGGAGAGCTTATCGGCAAATTCCTTGTGAAAAACATCCAACTATTTGAGCTATGCTTTGTGTAAATTTCCCATATATGACGGTTTCTAACTTGAAAAATTTAGCTAAACAATCCATATATGTGTATGTTACTCGTTAAGTTATCCAATAGAGAATATTAAATTTTGTAGTATAATACAGTTGATTTTTTCTGTCGATTATGGTATAATTTATATTATACCCATTTTCAAAAAGGAGTGTGATTTTTTGTTTGAAGAATACGTTAAAGATGCCATATCAAAGTTTGATAGCACAAGTGGTTTCTGCTACGTCGAACCAGAAGATGTGCTAGACCAAATTAAAGATACTAACAAATACATCTATAACGAACTGATGTATTACTACTACTCGTTCGATGCTAAAAAGAAGAAAAAAGAAGTCTATAAGAACATAATCTCATTCTGTGAGAGAAACCTAAACTATGAAGATGTAATCAATCGTTTTCTAGGTGCGTTGTACCTCGCTGATAGAGACTATGACAACGCTAGAAACTACTTCTTAAAATCCGACGATTACGAGTACGCTCTGTATGCTAGTATGCAGATATACTACGGTTCAAAATCCGAAGAAGACCTAAAAGATTCTGTAGCTTTGGCACAACGTTATTTGAACATCGTGTGTAAGCCGAAATCCAAGGAAGAGGAAGAGTATGAATACATTGAATATCCAATATTTTCACTACTGTTAGATGATTGTATCAAAAGAGATAACTTTTCGTCAATAGTATACCTGATAGATTTGATGTACTCATCATTTAGGAAGAATGAGAAGTATGAAACCTTTTATAACTGTATCATCAAACTAGCAGACGTTAAAGATATCAAGCTATCATTTCAACAGAATAAAGACTTTTTCTCACGAGAAAACTTTCAAACGGTGTGTTATAAGGTCAAAGAAGTGATATCATCAAATACGTTGAATCACGAGGAGGTCGTAGCCTCATTTGAAGAAAATCTAAACAGAGCCAACGACCTACGTAATCAAAAGGATTTAAACGGTGCTGAAAATCTCTATAGAGAAGCCATAAAGGTAGCTAGTACTCTAAAACAGAGGAATACGGCTTTCAAGAAGATTTTCGAGATGTATGAAAACATCGACAATGCCAAGATGCTCACAATATTGGATGAGTTCGAGAAACAGGAAGTTTTCGAGAGTAACTATCAAAAGTACTATTTCAAAGCCAAGATGATAGTTAAGTCAAAATCAAACAACTACGACACCATAGAAGTCTTAAAGATGTTAGCAACATCCATTGGGGAATACGACATAGAAAAGAAGTTTCCAAACAAGATAAACGATTTAGTCATCAAATGTTTAGAACTCATTAAGTTGTACGTTCAAAATATGTTGAATGCCGACCAATTCGACGATGCACACGCAGGTTGTAAGTTAGCCATCGCATTGAACAAGTACAACAAGAAGAATCATTATAAGATTAACGAATACATATCATACTTTACTACCAAGCAAACCCTCTGTGGAAAGATTAAGAAAGACCTCGCTAAAAAGGGTAACGCCAAGATTAACGTACCTACTACTACCACACCAATCATCAGTAAGACACCAGTAATAAAAGAAACCATCAAAGACCCTAACGATATGCCAATCTTCTCATTTAACAGCAACATTTCGAGCAGTTTGCACTACTACATGAATACGTTTAGAAGTTCAACTCAATCCATAGAGGATACCGCAACCCTAAATTTTGATGATAACAACATCATGGAACAGATACTAAATATCCTAGAACCGATAGAGATTTCTAACAGTATAAAGAGCATATACATAGTAGAGAATCGCTTTGTAGGTAACTATGTACAAGCACGTTCCGATATAGATTTTTATATAAACTCAAAGATTAGAACCAATCCAGCAAAAAAGCGTGATGAATATTTCTCATTCATAAAGATACTACAGGATGTCATAAATCGATTCGGTGAGGACGCTAACTATAACATAGACAATCGTACCATGAATGAATACGTCGTGAAAGGCTTGACGTATCATAGTGAGTGCCTACAAGACCGTGAAAGCAGACAATACTTCCTATTCATTGCGGAACTACTTAGGAAGAACATCAAAAACAAGAAATATCTAAACTTAATGCAAGTTGGATAATAGAGTTTAAGGAACGGCGTTCTGTCGTTCCTAGTAAGATAAAAAAAATCGAAAGTGAGTGATTAACCTTATGGATAACACCATATACAATCAGTATATCCCTGAATATGTCTACGATGACATAAATAATAATTTAGAGAGCCTCAAGGAGCAATCTACCAAGTTACATCAAACTTTTTCCCAATTGGACGAAAAGTGTAACCGTTTAGAAATCATACAAGACAGTGATGTCGATGAAGTAATTACTAAACTTAGAGAATACGTACTAATTAAAGAAAACTGTCTAGAGAAGTCCAGTTCTATCGTGCCGATAGAGGGAATATCTTTAATTGAAACCCTATCGGAAAAGGTGCAGATGCACAAGTTAGCATCCACTTCTGCGATGAACAACACTCTATACTACGCTTACGAATTTTTAAAGATTTCTTCAAATAATATCATAACGGACGGGCTACTGCAAGACCATAAAGAAAAGATTAAGAACATTATCAACACCACACTAAGAAGTTTCGTAGACATTTCGGAAGTCGCTCAACAGATTAAACCTTACAAGATTGCCATGCAATACATACTCAATCAGGATATGGACTTGACAGAACACGCAGAACTTTTAAATTCAACCTTTGGAGCGATACTATTCTACAATATAATTTCAGGAAACAATTTAGAATATTCACCAGATACTCAAATAGAAGTCTTTGAAGAGGAATCCCTACCAGTTTCAGAAGAGGACATAAACTTTAACGAATACGAAACCGATGAAGTCATAGATGACACCTCTATGTATGATGATTATAACGAAAACGTCGAAGATAATAATCAAACCGACGACCTCATAAGTATGGACATCATCGACGAATACATAGAAAATTTAGATGAAGAAGATAACATCGAAGAAGACTATGTAGAAGACGAATCACAAGAAGAAGTTCCAGAGGAGGACACAGAGGAAACTTACGTTGACATCATAGAGGAGACACAGGTAGAAGTAGAAGAATCCGAAGAGGTAGAAACAGAATCGGAATCCATAGAAGAGGATACTACTCCTGAAGATGAAATCGACACAGTAGAAGAGGTTACAGAAACACCATCCGTAGAGGATGAAGATGAAGTTGAGGTTGAAACTCCTATAGAGGAAGTGGAGTCCGAACCACAAGAAATTCCTACTATTGAAGAGAACCAACCTACTTTAGATACTGAAAATCCAACACTAGCCGTTGAAGTCGAAGAAGAGAACACCATCATAGAGGAGACCGAAGAACCCATAGAAATCCCTCTTGAAGATGAAGACATCGAACCCACTACAGAAGTACTCGAAGAAGTTCAACCCATAGAGGTGGAGGAAGAGAAAGCATTCCTTGATACTCTAACCGACAGGATAGAGTTAGACTTAAAACATTCCACTCGTGAGATACCTACCAATAAAAACACTCTAACTACCGAAGAACTCACCGACTTAGTGATAGACTACACTATAGAGTTGAAATACTGTTGTGTATCGTTGGTACTAAAGCAGTACTCCAACATAGATAAGTTTAACGTGCTATACAATCAGTATGGTTTAGCATTCAACGACCCTATGGTAGATAAGTCAAACTATGTCACAGCCTTTTCGGATACCTTTGACGAAGAACTTCAACCTTGGTTACAGTTGTCCGCACTACTCAGGATGATGGCTACTTCTCCAAACAAGGAGAGCGAAAGTTACAACTTTGGTGTATACATGAAATCCATTCAGCAGAACTACTCAGATACTTTTGCTAAGTTGTACAAGTTTGATGAGATGTTAAGCATCTTAGAATCTGTACACTATAACATGGATTATATCATCGGGGTTAGGGCGTATGAAGAACGTGGTGGAATCATCAGTGAGTTGAAAGTCAAGGCTAAGACAGCTCTGTTAGTGTGTGAGCAGTTGAAATCCTCATTGAAGGGCAACAAAGCTAAGATTGCAACCAGTCTATTCTCTCCAAACTCCGGATATATCTACAACTTGATAAACCAAATATCACAAGGTAGCTTGGACGTTATGTCGGAAATTAAGGCATACTGTGAAAAGTTCGTAGACTCCAATGGCAGAATAGTAAGTAGTTCCGTTGTGGAATACTTTGAACAACTCTGTGAAGAGTGTGGCGAAGCTAAACACGCTCATGACCATCACAACGCATACAAGAAGTTCTATGATAAGTTTTCTACTATCATAAAGTTTTTCACAACTTGCATTGAAAAGGTGCAATCTTTTGAGAACGACTGCGTAAACAAGGATAATCTAGTTCAGTATAGAGAGAAGAGAAACGTCCTTGCAAGGATTTTGAACTTCAACCATACTACTACACTTACCGACCTCTTAAAAGATACTTCACTTAGCAAGGCTGAAAGAGCAGGTATATCTTGTCTAAGGATAGCTTTGAACGACCTAATCTCATACATATACATCTACGAGATACCTACACAGAACTATTACTATGTAAGTCTCCTTAGAACTGCCTACTTCATGCTAGATGACAACCTAGTCCCATACCTCTATGATGACCTAAACGACATAGACGGTTTAAGTCTATACGATAGAGTTAAATCTCACTTAGAGGATGTATCTAAGTTAGGATATAGTCAAGAATCCCCATGGTGGAAAGATACCATCAAATATAACGTTAAGCGTAACAATAAGAATAACGTTGTACAGATAATCTCATACATCAAGGAATCCAAGCAGACTTCAAAGACTTATGAGGAGTACATCAACCAGTTAGAAAACTCAGTATACAACTTGGAAAGTAAATCAAAAGAGTTCATAACTAAGGTTACATCGTTGTACACTAGTGAGGTTCTATGTAATAGGGGTGTCCTAGATAGAGTACTCTCCATAGAGGCGGAAGTCAAGGAGATAGTCGCAGAGAATGGAAACTATGGTTTCTATGAATATGTGTTATCCAACCTGACCGAATACACTAAAAGAGTCTGCAAAGAGGAATACTTTAGAGACAATCTAATCAACGCCGTAAGTGAAGATAGTACATACTATCCAACCATACACAAGTATGTAGATAGTTGTCACTATTCCATCGCTGATGAGTACTTGAATATGTACTTCAACAATCAAGAGTATCCTAAAGATATCATCCCTGACGATACCCTAAAGGAGTACGATAAGACTTTCAGTCAATTCATAGACTTTTCTAGAAAGTATGCTAATTCGTTGAGTTCTCCAAATGGATATATCTTCATGAATGAGGTATACAACTCTGATATCAAACCTATAGTAGACAAACTCTTTGCAGGTAGCTACGACTGTGTAAGGTCTGATGAGTTGGTAGGTTCATGGTCTAAGGGTGCAAACGTAGTCGATAGGGTAGCATACGACGTTTTGAGCAACCTCGGTTTTGGTATAGACAAGTGCGAAAATCTAAGCGATACCGTCGTAGATTTAAAGCTTTCCAAATCGGAGAAGAGCAACAGCACACCTTACACACTCCCAACGAGAGCTATATTCATAAATCAGTTGTACAACATCGCACACGTTAGACAGAGGTTAGGTAATCTCAAGGTTGAACAAGATACCCTAATCATCCTAGACTACGCCCTAAAAGATACCGAACGAGAGTACGTATTCCAATCCATTAAGGAGATTTGCAACGGTCATAGCGTGGTCGTAGTGGATAGGTGTATCATCATGTACCTAACGACTATACCAATCCCTAAGAGGAAGTTTGCTTTTAAAGTCTGCTCTATGTTCAATTCTAAAGTGGATTCACTAACTATGAGCAACTTTAGGTATGACTATGTGCAATCACTCTTAAATGGTAAGGGTAATAGTTTCATTCTCGGTCGTGATGGTCTTGGTAAGACAGCCATCTTTAAGAGTTTGGAGGAAACGCTCAAACAAGGGGAGAACAACATAGTAATCTCATTGAACGCCAATGAAAACACCTTAGAAACTCCTAGTGTCTTTGCGGATACCTTCAAAGATACCAACCTAAAGGTATACTGTGATACTTGGACGGCTTTCAGTAAGTCGTTAGGTAACTGTCTAAAGAAGAACCATACTACGAAGGTATTTCTACTCATAGACGATGGAGATTCATTCGTGGGTAGTGAAGTAGCTAAAGAAGCCATTCCACAGTTACAAGAGCTTACCCTAAACACAAATGGACAGTTTAGATGTATCATCACTGCAGATAGAAAGTATAGATACTCCAGTGTGCTAAACGGTTTCAAGATGGAGACTATCATGTTAAAGCCTCTAACCTACGATGAAACTTCCGAAATGATACAGAGTTACTTAAACATCGCTAAGGTGACCGTTTCTAGTAACGAAGTTATGGATATTTTAGTATCTAAGACGTTTGGATATCCTAAGTTAGTTAAGCTAGTCACTGACCAAGTAATCGATACCGTATACAGTGAAGATAACCTATTCAATGGCAAGTACTACTACACTCTAACACAAGAGTTAGCAGAAAAATCTTTTGCTAATGGAGAGTTTACAAAGTCCAGTGTACACAACATACTTGAAATGGTATCCGATGATAAGGAAACTTTCAACGATACTATCAGTGTGGTATATAGCATGGTATACTGTCTAGACGATAGTTCAAGTTGTACCATCCAAGATGTTAAAGACGTTTTGAACATCAACAACATAGAGGAGAATGCAGAGTTCAACTTGCAATACACCTTGAATATGTTACAAGATTTGAACATCGTGATAAGCCTAGAGAATGAATACTATTTCAGTCATAACGCTCTAAGATACTACTTCGGTAGTAGTGACTTTGCGGTCAACGTATTGAGTGAATACTCAAAAATGTTTGAAAAGGACGGTATTGCATAATGAGAAGTTCTGCTGAAATTTGGTGGACGGGTGTCATCGGTGCATCCGAGTACATCAACTGTATCGAACAGTCCTTGGAGAGTAAGAACTCAGTATTGTTGTTCATACCACAGCATATTCCATGGCATGAGTGTTTCATAGAACACGTCAAAGCCGACAATCCAAACAGAAACACGATGAGTTTCAACCTCATAGACTGTTCCAAAATAGTTGAAGATAACCCCGGAATCATGTTGTTAAACAAGTATGGCACTCCTGAACAGAAGAGCCAATACAAGTATAGTATTCCGATAAGCAACTACCTTTTCGATAACAACGTACTCAATAACAGAACGATTTGGTTGTACAACATCCCCGAACGTTTGGAAAATCGTTGGATTACATTCCTATGTGAGTTTCAACGCAGAAAGTTACTCTATCCTGATTCTAACAACAGTATCTTTTGCATAGAGATAGACGACGCACACCAACGTACTATAAACAGTCCGCACACTGATACTATCTTTTGGAACAGACAAATCTTCGACTACGACGTTTTAATGTTCGCAATGCATAGGGTTAGGAACATCGAGGAAACCGAAAGCGTCAAGAAATACGTTTCACAGGTGGCATCCAGTATAGCCTCCTCTGATATTGAACTTTGTGACAACCTCATCACGGAGTATTATAAACTCATCCGTTACCCACAGGAGACCGTGCAAACAGTATGCAACGTCATGTATGATAACGACCACGCCTCCATCTTCAAGATGACTAGACGAAAGTTCAACTATATACTGTGGTCTGCACAGGAACAGGTGTTGTTTCCAATCATCGAGAGGGAGAGACTAAACTTCATAAACAAGTATTACGAAGTGGTGTCCAAAAACTTTAAGAATCCGGAAGTCAAGGGCAACGTCGTGGACTGTGACACACCTTTTGATATGGAACTAGGTGCATTAGTCCACATTTGTAAGAGACGTTTCCAAGGTACGGATATCATCAGGAATAATCACACCGATTGGGCTATGTTGCAATCTTTACACAAGGCGAGAAACAAAATCGCCCATAGAACCCCAGTCGATTTTGAACTCTTCAACGAGGTACTAAATGCCAAGTTTATAGATTAACACCATCGTTAAAACCGTCAACCTATTTATGAATTAAAGGTTGACGGTTTTTCGGATTCTATTATCTTTAAATGGTGAACTCTTCACTTGACTTTTTCTATTTTAGAAACTATAATAAATATTATAATCATCTCAAGGAGGTTGAAAATTTTGAATGAAGTTACCACAGAAACTACCAACATGGCAGAAGCCATAGTATCTAACACGGTAGAAGAGACCAAACAGGTGACATCTCTACTAGCAAGTTTGCACGAGGGTTTCTTGAGTTGGTTGCCGACTCTAATCAATGCGGTGCTGTTCCTAGTGTTGGGAACGTTTTGCATTAAGGTTCTGTTAAAACTAACTTACAACATTTTGGATAGAGCCAAAATAGACGATACCGCTACAGGGTTTCTAAAGTCTGCTACGAGGATAGCCTTGTACATACTTATGGCAGTAATAGTGTTATCCATCTTGAATGTACCTATGACTTCGATAGTTACTATCATTGGTACTATGGGAGTTACCATCGGTTTGGCGTTAAAGGATAGTCTTTCCAACGTTTCGGGAGGTTTTATAATTCTTTTAAATAGACCGTTCAAAGTGGGAGACTACATCGAGACCGTTGGGGTTTCAGGAACTGTTGAACAGATAGGAATCTTCTATACTACGGTAGTCACCCCAGATAATAAGACCGCTCACATTCCAAATGGTAGCATCACGAACTCTAACATAATGAACTACAATCAAAAGGAACTCAGGCGTTTAGACTTAGAGTACACCATATCCTACGAGGCGGATTTCAAGTTGGCACAGAAGATTATCTATGACATAATAGTATCCAACGACAAGGTGTTGAAAGACAACGACATAGTAGTAAGGATGGGTAGGCAAGATAGTAGCTCAATCGTTATATTTGTCAAAGTGTGGACACATTCGGATAATTATCACACTTTAAACTACGACCTAAACGAAGCTGTAAAATCTAAGTTTGACGAGTACAACATTGAGATACCTTTTGACCAACTAGACATCCATTTAAAAGGCGAGGAGCATGAATCAAGAGTTGCAAAGAGACAGTAATAACAACAACACAAAAAAACGACAACGACATAGAGGTGCATATATAAAGTATTGCATAGTAATCCTAATATTGATATTCGTGTATAATAACTATACGCTAAAGGTCACCAAACAAGAGGTTACATCTTCTAAAGTGAACGATACCATCAAGATAGCGGTAATAAGCGACTACCATTCATCATATGTGCAAGTACCGAACATAGTCACCTACAACGCAATAGCTAATGAGAATCCCGATATGGTATTCTTCTTAGGAGATATGTACACCAACGGTTCAAGCGATAAGTTGATACAACAATCCATAGACTTTATGGGACACATCTATGATATGGGTTATCTGTGTTACTTCGTCAGTGGAGAACACGACAACGACGAGGATTACTTTCAAGCTTTAGAAGATGTCGGAGTAAACGTCCTCCACTATGAGACTGACACGGTAACCATCAAAGGCACTACGATAACCCTCTACGGTATAGACAACGTATACTTTTCGGATACGTTCGACCTACACAACGCTTTCGACAGTCCAAACCCTGATGAGTTTACCATCCTATTAGCACACATTCCAATGTATGACTACTATCAAAACTTCGGTACCGACCTAACCGTATGCGGTGACACTCACGGCGGACTTATACAAATACCATACTTAGGTTGCATATACTACGAGGGCGAGTTCTTTCCTGAACTCAAACGAGACCCTACAGAAATTCGAGACAAGGGACTATTCGCCTACGATGGCGGAAACTTGTTTATAACTTCGGGTTTAGGAAACAATCCGTTACCAGTAAGGTTCAACAACCGTCCAGAAGTTGCAATCATAGAGGTGACTCCTGAAGAATAGACATTATAAACGGAACGATTTAAAAGTCGTTCCGTTTTGATATGTTCACATGAACTATAAAATCTAGATGTAATACTCATTAATTGCCGAATACAGAGTAAAAGCCACTTGCTTTTGATATTCCACATCTTTGAGTTTTTCAGCCTCTTCGGGATTGCTAAGAAAACCACATTCCGCCATAACTGTAGGATTGTCACAGTAGTAACATAAGAACAACTCTTTTCCACAGAGTTTAATCTCTCTAGTGTTATCGGGTTGAAGATATTCCACAAACTTCTGTTGCGTGATGTTCGCCAACTTTTCGCTGTTTGGGTTAGTATCGGAATAGAACATTTGAGCGCCACTGTATTTGCTATCGGTAAACTGATTTTGGTGTATAGATACACATATAGCGTTATCGTACTTGTTAAACAGAGCCAGTCTGTTATCCATATCGGATGACTTTTGATTAGCAACACCCTCAACGCCTGTATCATGAATAGACTTGTCAGTATCACGAGTGACTTCGACGGTATATCCTGAAACTTCTAACAAGTCTCTAAGGTCTAGTAAGATGTTCAAGTTAATATCCTTTTCGACTGTGCCATCGTAGGCAGTGCAACCGCCGTCCATACCGCCGTGACCCGCATCCAAGATTACCACCCTCGAAGATTTGCTAGGCTGTGTAGATACACTAGTAACATCGTCATGACGATTAGCCACAACCCCATACGAGACTATCCCACCGAACACTATCAACGCTGACATCGCCCCAATGACCGTGACTTTTAACCCTTTAGAAACTCTACCTCTCAAAGTGAAACCCTCCTTATGTATTCATATATAATATAAGGTATGCTTGACTTTAAGAATATATCACTGATAATAATCATGTGCCATATATAAACGTACGGAACGATATAAACATCGTTCCGTATGATATTATATTATTATATATAGTATAAAAACATATTACAACTCTGAACAGAACTCTACCTTTTCACCAGCGAGAATCATGTTAGTAGTTCTAACTGCACACATCTTACCGCACATAGAGCATGAATGTCTATCCTTTGGAGGTACACTCTCAAAGTAGTTTCTAGCCTTTTCAGGGTCGATAGCATACTTGAACATCTCATCCCAGTCTAGCACTTGACGAGCCTCCGCCATCTTGTTGTCGACGTCTCTAGCGTTAGGAATACCCTTTGCGATATCACCAGCGTGGGCAGCAATCTTTGATGCTATGATACCTTCTTTAACGTCGTTTACATCAGGGAGTCTTAGATGTTCGGCAGGGGTTACATAACATAAGAAATCCGCACCGCTCATACTAGCGATAGCTCCGCCTATAGCTGAAGTTATATGGTCGTAACCGGGAGCGATATCCGTAACTAGTGGACCTAACACATAAAAAGGTGCATTATGACACAACCTCTTTTGAAGTTTCATATTTGCTGAAATTTCGTTCATAGCCATGTGACCTGGTCCCTCAACCATGACTTGAACATCCTTTTCCCAAGCACGTTTAGTTAGATTTCCGAGTTCTATAAGTTCGGAAATTTGACCTGCGTCTGTGCTATCAGCGATACAACCTGGACGTAGTGCATCACCTAGACTGATGGTAACGTCATACTCTCTTAGAATATCTAGAACCTCATCATAGTATTCAAAGAATGGATTTTCATTGCCAGTCATTTCGACCCAAGCAAACAGTAGAGAACCTCCACGTGATACGATGTTCATCTTCCTACCCTCACGCTTGAAAGCCTCGATAGCCCTCTTATTGATACCTGCATGGATAGTCATAAAGTCCACACCCTGTTTAGCGTGTGCTTCCACGACTTTTAAGAAATCTTTAGCTGTAATCTCTAGGAGGTCTTTTTCTAAGTAACCGATAGCATCATACATAGGTACAGTACCAATCATAGCAGGTGACATATCTATCAACTGTTGACGGAAAGTGTTAGTCTTGCCGTAGTTGCTCAAATCCATGATAGCCTCACATTTGAAATCTATAGCCATCTTAACCTTTTGCATTTCGAGTTCGTAGTCTTTGCAATCTCCTGAGATTCCTAAGTTTACGTTAATCTTAGTGCGTAGACCTGTACCTATACCCTCTGGTGATAAAGCCTTGTGATTTATGTTAGCAGGAATACAAACCTGTCCACAAGCAACCCACTCACGAAGTTGATTTACATCGACGTTCTCTTTCTTAGCGACTACCTCCATCTCTGGTGTGATGATGCCTTTCTTACCGGCTTCCATTTGAGTTTTATAACTTCTATCCATGTTTTTAAATTCTCCTTACACGTTAAAATTTTTGATAACGAACGTATCATCATATATATATTATACCGTTTTTATAGAAACTTTTCAAGTCTTTTTTACAAACGCAAAATATAACGGAACGATATATAATATACACCATTCCGCAAACTGATTTATTGATTTATTTACTGTTTCCTAGCGATAGCATAATCATCACCCAAGTGGAAGTATGGACAATTGTATCTGTCTCCAAACTGTAGATAACGACTTAACTCATCCTCATCAAGATGGAGTTCACAAGCGTAACATTCCAAGTCGTCATCATACACGAAGTACGCACACAAATCACATTGAGATTGTTTCTTATTCAAAATATTCACCTCCCATGTAGGGAACGGACTTTAAAAAATCCTACCGATAACACGGTAGGATTTCTAAGTACAAAGTTTAATAACTTATGCGTTGAACGGTAGAATACTCAAAAGTACACCGGCACCTACGGCTGAACCGATAACACCAGCTACGTTCGGGCCCATAGCGTGCATAAGTAGGAAGTTTGTTGGGTCTTCCTGAGCGCCAACCTTTTGTGCAACACGGGCTGCCATAGGTACTGCGGATACACCTGCGGAACCGATTAATGGATTAATCTTACCGCCAGTAATTTTACACATAATCTTAGCACAGATTAGACCACAGGCAGTTCCGATTGAGAATGCAATTACACCTAGTACGATTACCTTACCAAAGGATACGTTCAAAATCTTGTCTGCCTTAGTAGTAGCACCTACAGAAACTCCTAAGAAGATAGTAACGATATTCATAAGTTCATTACCAGCTGTCTTGCAAAGTCTGTCTGCTACGCCACTCTCTTTGAATAGGTTACCTAACATAAGCATACCAACTAGTGGTGCTGCAGAAGGTACTAATAGAGCAATTACCAAAGTAACTAGTATTGGGAAGATTACCTTTTCAGTCTTAGATACTGGTCTAAGTTGAGTCATCTTTATGAGTCTCTCTTCCTTAGTGGTTAGAGCCTTCATAATAGGTGGTTGAATGATAGGTACTAGAGCCATATAAGTATAAGCTGCTAGTGCGATAGTACCAGTATCTATAGTACTATCAGAAGTTAATAACCTACTAGATACGTAGATAGAAGTAGGACCATCTGCACCACCGATGATTGCGATAGAACCAGCCTCTACATCTGAGAAGCCTAACAACGCAGCACCAAAGAATGTGAAGAAGATACCACCTTGTGCAGCTGCACCCATTAAGAAACTCTTAGGGTTAGCTATCAATGGAGAGAAGTCTGTCATAGTACCGATTCCTAAGAATATCAAAGGAGGGTAGATTTGCAACTTAACTCCCAAGTACAGCAAGTCTAACAGACCGCCTTCTTTTAAAACCTCTAACACATCTATGTGACCGTTAGAGTCTATGACGAACAGTTCAGGGTGATACATATCCGTCAATGGAAGATTGGTTAAAAACATACCGAAAGATATCGGTAAGAGTAGCAATGGCTCGAACCCTTTAACTATGGCTAAATACATAAACACAAACGATAAAAGTATCATTATGACAGCTTTTACGTCAAGGTTGTATATACCACTAGTTTCTACTAGAGTTCGGATTGCACTAGTAAAAATATCAAGCATAACACAAAAACCTTTCTACTGGAGTTTACCAGTCAAACTAATTAATGTCTAAATGGGCGAGTATTTTCTCTAAGACCAGCCATAGACCAAGCAGGTCTACCAGAAGTAGTACCCTTGACAGCCTTAACAGATTTTACTCTGTAATTCTTGCCGTCTGCCAAGCTCATCATAGCTACAGCTGAAGATATTACCGCAATGATTTCATCTTCATCTTCGCTAGGCTGAGCGATAGCCACAGGTGCAACTTTCGTAGGAGCTGGTGTAGTCTTTACTGGTGCAGGTGCGGAAGTAGTTTTTGTCGGTGCTAGTTCGTTCTTTTTCTTGCTGTTTAGGTTATCAAAAACCTTACCCAACAAGGTAATTATAAGAATTAGGACTATCAACGCCAAGAATACCACAACCATACCAGTGAGCATTACTGCTACCATCTGAGATAGTGACATTTGCCAATTCATACTATATATCCTCCCATCTTAAAAAAATCATAGATATGTATTTATTATACCGCAAAAAAGGGAATATTGCAACAGTAAAACATAAAATTTAAAAAAAAATTAAAAAAATAAGCATTATAAACCAACACTCAACATTGACACAACATTTTTGTCTTATCAACTTGAAAAACTCCCAAAAAAGATGTATAATGTTATATAGTTAAGCTACTTAACTCTAACAACTTTAAAATCAACGCTAATTCGAGGTTTAAAAATCGAGTTAAGATTATAAGGTTGTAATACATTAAACGAAAGGATAGAATTATGACAAAAAGGAAGGCTATACTCTCTTTAGCGGTAGTAACGTCCATCATACTGACTGCAAACCTCACGCCTTTGGAATCGATGGCTTTTGCGGGTTATGATGACGTTTATCCAAACAACAGTAACAATAGCAGTAGTAACAGTAGTAGCGACAATGGTTTTAGTGAATACATCTATGGGTTATACATAGATGAAGATAGTGCCGTTGAGGTAATCCAAGATGACGACGCAGAAGAGAAAGAGTTTACAGACTTGTTGTACACAGTCAGTGGGGAGCAAGTAACCATAGTAGGCGTAGGGGAGAGTTTCAACTCATACTACTATGAGATGCCATCCACTATAGATGGTTATCCGGTAGTAGCCATAGGCGACAGTGCCTTTAAAGATTGTACTCAATTAGTAGGCTTGACCGTTCCAAATACGGTAAAGTCGGTAGGGGCGTATGCGTTCTCAGGATGTACGAATCTAGAGAGTATCTACTTTAAGGATGGCGTATCGGATAGTAACTACTCATACAGCACGGACAACGGTTTTGAAAATTCCTACGATAACGACAACTACTCTACTACAGAAGAGACTACCACTGCCAACTTATACGGATTCGAGGATACCACCGAAGTTACTACCACCACAGATACAGAAACTGAAACTGAAGAAGAAACCTCAAGTGACACGACTACCAACACCGCTACAGGTTTAAGAAACATCATGGAACACGCTTTTGACCAGTGTACTAGTCTAAGTAAGATTTCCGTACCAGATTCTTTAACGTTTATGGGTTCATACGCTATAGATGACACACCATACTACACATCACGCATAGAGGATGGTAGGAGTATCATCTTAGGTAGTGTGTATTATAAGTACGTCCCAGAGTATTCTTATGAGTATGAGTATAACGACTTAACCTCAAAGTATGAGCCAGTCGTACAAGATTTTGAAGAGACCATCCCAGACGGTATAATCTCGATAGCGTATTCAGCTTTTGATAGCATAGAGGGGCTTACATCTATAGAGATGCCTGAAAGCTTAAAGACCATCTATGATAACGCCTTTGCAAATTGTGCCTCTCTAACGGAGCTTGATTTCCCTGACGATGCAGAGATAGAATATGTAGGAAGTAACGCATTTTTAAACACTCCATGGCTTGAAGATTCCGACAACGGTTTTATAATCCTCGGAAACTACTTATATAAGTACACTGGTAAAGGTGGTGCTATCACGATACCTAGTAAGGTAGGGGTTATCGGAAGTGAAGCTTTTGCCTTAAATGATACCATCACTAGGGTAGAGATATTATCAGGTACACAGAAAATCATGGGCGGAGCGTTCTACAGGTGTGAAAATCTACAGACTGTAGTAATCTCAAAAGATGTACTCTCTATAGGAAATCAAGTGTTCTATGGTTGTAAGAATCTATCAGTAGTTACGCTAAACGATGGTTTGCTTTCTATCGGAAGTAAGTGTTTTGTCGGATGTGATAGTCTACAGTATATAATCATCCCTGACACGGTCAGCAAAATAGGGGATATGGCTCTCGGTTTCGACTATGACAGCACTAAGAGTAGTTACTCATTAATAGATGGTTTTACTATCGTCGGTTCGGAGGGTTCAACAGCACAACAGTATGCGGAATCGAAGATAGTAGGGTTTAGTCTCAAGGAGAACTTCACAGCACCTAAACAATCCAAAACTTACGACGTGGAAACTAATTCCGATGAAGAAGAGGAACAACCTCTAGACAAGAAACTCATCTTTGAAATTATAGGCGGTCTGTTCGGTCTGTTGATACTGTTATCTTTAGGCTTGTATATCAAAGACAGGATAACCAATCCTAAGAAGTATAAAAAGAAACGCAAAAAGAAGAAAAAACGTAAACGTTCCAAGAGAAAATCAAGCGTTAAGAAATCTCAAGTGAAGTAAAGGATAATATAATACGTAATTACGACTCCCCACAAAATAATGGGGAGTTTTTTGATAAATTGCAGAGCTATCACATAGCTGAACGCTCAAGAGGCGTTTTCTACAAAA
>CAZWRW010000005.1:0-19016 GCA_964636465.1 uncultured Ruminococcus sp.
AGAATATATCTAATCGGCGTTAATACAAGTTTTGAGGTGATTTTTATGAGTTTAAACAGCACACCTAGTGCAGATAGGTTACATATAGCGTTTTTCGGTAGATGTAACGTCGGGAAGTCTAGCGTGGTGAACGCTTTCACAGGACAAGATTTATGTGTAGTATCCAGTACCAAAGGCACTACCACTGACCCAGTGTATAAATCTTTTGAACTGCTACCACTCGGAGCGGTGATGGTCGTGGATACTCCCGGAATTGACGACTTCGGAGAACTTGGAGAACTACGTATCAAGAAGACTAAACAGGTCTTAAATAAGACAGACATCGCAGTGTTGGTGGTAGATTCCACACAGAGTTTACAGCCTTGTGATTTAGAACTTATTGAGCTTTTCAAATCCAAGGGGGTGGCATACTGTGTAGTTTACAACAAATCCGACTTACTCACGGAGTACAAGCCACTTGAAACTAACGAAATCTATGTGAGTGCCTTAAACGGTACGAACATCCATGAGTTAAAGGAAAAAGTCGCACACCTAGTGCCTACCGATACCATGAAACTCAAACTTATTGGAGACTTAGTACAACCTAACGATTTTGTGGTGTTAGTCGTCCCAATAGATAGCTCTGCACCTAAAGGTAGGCTGATACTTCCACAACAACAGACCATCCGTGACCTTTTAGAAGCCAATGCAATCTCCGTAGTTACTAGAGAGACCGAACTCAAACAGACTTTAGAAACCTTAGGTAAGAAACCTGCACTAGTCGTTACAGATAGTCAAGCTTTTAAAAAAGTTTCCGCAGATACCCCTGAAGATATCAAGTTGACATCTTTTTCTATCCTGATGGCAAGGTATAAAGGTATTCTAGATATGGCAGTACGTGGTGTAAAGGGTATCGACTCTTTAAAAGATGGCGACACTGTGTTAATCTCCGAGGGATGTTCACATCATAGGCAATGCGAGGACATCGGAACGGTTAAGTTGCCTAACTGGTTGAAATCATACACCAAGAAGTCCATAAACTTTGAATTTACTTCTGGCACGGAGTTTCCCGAAGATTTATCAAAATATAGTCTAGTGATACACTGTGGAGGTTGTATGCTCAACGAACGTGAGGTCAAGTATAGGATGAAATCGGCAGAGGAACAGGGAGTGCCTATCACGAACTATGGAATCGCAATAGCTTACATGAATGGAATCTTAAAGCGTAGCATAGAGGTTTTTCCGCAACTGCTTGAAGAGTTGAACTCATAGAAATAAAGTTTTGAGGTGAAATTTTATGACTATCGCAGAAGTTAGTAAGAAGTATGACATCTCAGCGGACACTTTGAGATATTACGAACGTATAGGATTAATCCCAAAGGTCACTAGAAACAAGAGCGGTATTAGAGACTATTCCGAAAAAGATTGTGGATGGGTAAGTTTTATCAAGTGCATGAGGAACGCCGGTATACAGATTGAGGCACTCATCGAGTATGTAGAACTTTTTCAAATGGGCGACGAAACCGTCACTGCTAGGAAAAACATCCTATTGGAGCAACAGCAACTCTTAGTTGAACGTATCGAGGAGCTACAGACCACTTTGGACTACCTAACCTACAAAATAGACCACTACGATGATATCGTGAAATCCATGGAAGACCAACTACAAGAAGATTCATAAAAAACGAACTTAAATGCACGGAGGTGTTATATTTGAAAAATGAGATAATTTCCAAATTGGAAGACATAGAATCCCAACACGGTGTGAAGATTCTTCACGCAGTGGAGAGCGGTAGTAGAGCTTGGGGTTTTGCGTCCAAAGATAGCGACTATGATGTGCGGTTCATATACGTTAGACCGCTAGAGTATTACTTACAACTTCGCAAATACGATGATGTCCTCAACTGTGAACTTAACGATGTTTTTGATATCAACGGTTGGGATGTGCAAAAGGTTTTAAAGTTGGCGTACAAATCCAACCCGACCATATTTGAGTGGTCACAATCCCCGATAGTTTACAAGACTACACCCATCTTTGAGAGCCTACAACCTACGATATTTGAATACTTTTCTTGTAAATCTGGATTGTACCACTATCTAAGCACCGCCAAAGGCAACTATAGAGAGTATCTCAAAGGGGAAACCGTCAGGTTAAAGAAGTACCTCTACGTGGTAAGACCGCTCCTTGCCTGTAGATGGATTTTAGAACGTCAAACTCCCCCACCTATGTTGTTTTCGGAACTAGTCAAAGCGGAACTTCCAAACCACATGAAACCACACATTGACAAGCTTTTGGAACTAAAGTTACACTCCAATGAGTGTGATACCTATCCAAAGATTGAACCTATCAACCAATGGATAGAAAGTGAAACTTTAGCCATCGAACAGGAAATTTTAAAGTTGCCTAACTCAGAAAATCAAGGATGGCAACCACTTGAAGATATGTTTTTGAAAATCTTAGGCGTAAAACCGTAGGCAGAACGATTTGGCGTTATATTAACTAATTTTCTATTGAAAGGAGCAATTTAGTATGGGTTTATTTTCACAAAATAACGATGATGATATCGATGACATCTATGACAAGCTGGAGGATATATATAACAGGCTTGAAGCTTTGGATGTTGTCAACGCCTTTTCGAGTAGGCTATCGAGGTTAGAAAAATCTTCAGCATACCTTGAAAACGTCTTACTTGAAAACTTAAAACAGTTGGAAAAACGCACGGATACTCTTGAATCTCTGTGTAAAACTTATGAAGAACGTATCAACAACTTAGGTGATACTCTTGAAGAGGTTCGTAACCAACAGGCTCAAACATTGGAGCAACAGCAAAAGTTACAGGAACTACATCAAGAAATAGTTGCGACACCATCCACAACTACTGACGATTCCGCCACCTATCACGATATAACTTTTGAGATGGACTGTATCAAGGATGATATTAAAGCTCTAAGGGATTCCATTAAGGAGAACCAAATAGGAGCTATAAACGGTGAATTTTCTGAAAAAATCAAATCTCTTGAAAGCACCGCCGACCAAGCTATGATTAAGGCACTCCATATAGAACGTCTTTGGCAGATGGGAAAGCTCAACGAGCGTGACATATACGACGATATAAACGCTCTTGATGATAAGATAGAGAATCTAAACAAGCTTATCGTGGACGATAGCAAGAACATAAAGTCACTAGCGAAGTGTATAGTGAACCATTCAAAATACATACAAGATTTACAAGATGACATTTCTAAATTTGGCATCAAGGGTAAGGCGTAATTTTTTTTAAGGAACGGAATGTGACCGTTCCGCATGAATATATATATCATAAGAAAGGAACATCAAAAAGTTTATGAATACAGAGAAATCGAATAGGCTATTTGTAAGAGCCAATGAACACTTAGTCGGAGGGGTAAATAGTCCAGTGAGGTCATTTAAGGCTGTTGGAAGAACTCCAATATTTATGAAAAATGCACACGGCAGTCACCTCTATGATGTGGACGGTAACACATACATAGACTATGTGTGTTCTTTTGGTCCAAACATATTAGGACACGCACATCCACAAGTTATAGAACAGGTTAAAAAAGTCTGTGAGGATGGCTTAACTTTTGGAGCGTGTACCCAAAAAGAAGTTGAACTCGCTGAAATGATTTCCGAGGCTATACCAAGCATGGAAATGGTTAGGATGGTATCATCAGGTACTGAGGCAACCATGTCAGCTATACGTGTTGCTAGGGGGTTCACTGGTAGGGATAAAATCATCAAGTTTAGAGGATGTTACCATGGACATTCTGATGGATTGCTAGTCAAATCAGGTTCAGGATTGTTGACCAACTCAATTCCAGATAGTGCAGGAGTACCAAAGTCCTACACCGAACACACTCTAATAGCTGACTTCAACGATATCAACACTGTAGAGGAGCTTTTCAAGCTATACCCTAATGATATAGCTTGTATCATAGTTGAGCCTATACCAGCAAATATGGGCTTAGTACTTCCACAAGAGGGATTTTTACAAGCATTAAGAGATATCACTAACCGTTATGGTGCTTTACTAATCTTTGATGAGGTTATCACAGGTTTCAGGATAGGTTACCATTCTGCACAAGGTTACTTTAACGTCATCCCTGATTTGACTACCTTAGGAAAGATAGTCGGAGGTGGTATGCCTGTAGGTGCTTATGGTGGTCGTAAAGAAATCATGGAATACGTGTCACCATTGGGAGCAGTGTATCAAGCTGGAACGCTGTCGGGTAATCCTATAGCTATGACTTCAGGTATTGAAACCTTGAAACTTCTACGAGACAACCCAAACATCTACACGGATATAGAAACCTATACTAAGACTCTATCGGAAGCTTATAGAAAATTGCCTAACGTCCAAGTGAATCAAATAGGCTCTTTGATGAGCGTGTTCTTCACTGAAACCCCAGTAACTGATTACAACTCCGCAATGACATCCGATACTAGTAGGTTTGCCAAGTACTTCAACCATATGTTAGACCATGGAATCTATGTAGCACCTTCGCAGTTTGAAACGATGTTCGTTTCATATGCACACACCGCCCAAGATTTAAACGAAACCATCCACGCACTGGAACTTTACAACGAAAGATAGTTGACATCAAAAATAGAATAACTAAAAAAATATATTGGGTAAAGGAATTTAAGAACTACCATGTCAATGTTAAAAAGAACTTTGTGTCTGTTGGGAGCTATGTGTTGTCTATCCATGCCGATGGAAATCCACGCAGAGACCACCACTTACGATTTTAACTACAGTGAAGAAGAAGACTTCTCAACAGTGCTACAGATTAACGTGAATAAGTTTGAAAACCTCACGGAAGACAACGCTACGACATACTCATCCGAATTTGTAGTGGATTACGTTACACCATCTAGGGATTACGCCGAAGTTGTAGAGACTCTCAGTAGGGTGCAAGAGCTATCAAACACTTTGTGTGAGGGCATATCCGACGACTACGACAAGATGTTAAAACTTCATGACTATGTGTGTCAAACCATCTCATATGACCACGTATCCGCTAACGATTCCGCAGACTTTAACACCATCTGTTTGAAGAACGTTTTGGACGACGGAAAGACTATCTGTGCAGGATATTCCAACCTGTTTTCTGCTCTGTGTGAGGCTCAAGGGATGTACTGCATAAACATTCGAGGTTCTGCACGTACCAACGAATACCCAAACCTTGGCGATGAGGACTCCCCTACCAATCACGAATGGACTGCCGTCTGGTATGAATCCGAAAGCCGATGGGTCTTCGTAGATTGCACTTGGGATAGTCATAACCAGTACACCGAAGACGGCTACTCATACGATGATATCACACATACATACTTTGATATGTCCATGGAAGAGATGTCCGTCAAACACAAGGCGAAAATCATAGACCATAGAGACTTTTTTGATGCGGTGAACTATTTCACTACAGAGACCACATATGGAACTACCATCGGTATCACGGATGCCCCCAAAACTACCCCCGCAGATGGTGAAACTTCTTTACCACTCAGCGTGAAGATTATCGGAGGTGCGTTAATAGCTCTGTTGTTGCTGTTTGCCCTCGTGAAGATTAGTATAGGTTAAAAATTTAAAATCGGGACGTTGTTTAAAACGTTCCGATTTTTTTGCTATTCAAATGATATTAAAATTATTTTCACGGTGCCAAATGTGACAATTTAATACATCCCTGATGTGTTAAAATATCCAATGGAGGTGAACGTGGTGTGTATCTACGTAGACGTTTTGATAGTCTTAAATTGGTACGTAAACTATTTCATCTTGTTAGGGACGGCAAAGGTCACGCACATGGGATTCAACCGCAAGAAGTTAGTGCTTTCGGCATTTGTGGGGGCGTGGTTCTCATTAGTGATACTTCTGCCGACCATGAACTATCTGTTAAGTATCGTTGTAAAGTTTCTAATGTCCAACGTGTTGATAGCCATAGCTTTCCGATGGGAGGGCGTACTCCAAAACTTAAAGATGTCTCTGTACTTTTCCACGATAAGTTTCATGTTTGCTGGAATCATGTTAGCATTGGAGAGTGTCATCGGAGGGGGAAACTTTTCACAAAACAACGGTGTAGTCTATGCGAACTTTTCAATCGGATTTTTGGTGGTAGCCACTGCATTGAGTTACATAGTTTTGTGTATTTGTAAACGTCTCATAGACAGAAACACCGCTCACTTGGATGGTTGGTACTTGACTATCACTTATGACGGAAAGGTTTTAAAACTCAACGGACTTGCTGACACTGGTAACTCTCTCGTGGATGTTTTCAGCGGAAAACCTGTAGTAGTATGTTCGAAATCCACGCTTAGCACCCTGATAGACATCCAAAGGTTTGAAATCACACACGGCAGTGACCTCAAAGGCTTTAGACTGATACCTTATTCAACCATAGGCACTGGTGGCGTGATAGTCTCATTTAAACCGGACAGCGTGACCATCGACAACCTAACGGATGGCTCAAGTAAACCTGTAGATGTGCTTATAGGTATCTCAGGTGAATGTGAAAAGGCTATCTTCAACCCGAAAATTTTGGTTTGATTTCTATGAATTTTAAACCTATGTAGGAAACTATATCGAACTCGTATTAATTAAAGAAAGGTTGTGTCTAAAATGCGTAGACTTTTGGAAACGATAAAACGCTACTACACCAAGTTGTTATTGAAGTTGAAACCATATGAAGTGTACTATGTCAACGGTTCGGAGACGTTGCCCCCACCACTCACCAAGGACGAAGAGGCAAAAGTCTTCTCAATGCTTGAAACCGATACTCACACCGCTAGACAGGAACTCATCACGCACAACTTGCGATTGGTGGTGTACATCGCCAAGAAGTTTGAAAACACTCCTAACAACGTTGAAGACCTCATTTCGATAGGCACAATAGGCTTGATTAAAGCTGTAAACACGTTCTGTCCGAGCAAGAACATAAAACTAGCAACGTACGCTTCACGATGCATTGAAAATGAAATCTTGATGTTTTTACGGAAATCCTCACAGTACCGCAACGACGTATCCATTGACGAACCTTTAAACATCGATTGGGATGGCAACGAACTTTTACTTTCAGATATTCTCGGCACAGAAGAGGACGTAGTTTCAAAAAACGTTGAAACTGAGGCGGAAAACGTCATGCTCATGGAGGCGTTGGATACCCTCTCCGAACGTGAACGAAACATCATGTGTATGCGGTTTGGTCTAGATGATGGCAACGAAAAGACTCAAAAAGAGGTTGCAGATATCATAGGAATTTCGCAGTCGTACATATCACGCTTGGAAAAGAAGATAGTCAAACAGCTAAAGAAAGAACTATCCGCTAAGATTTGATTTTTAACGTCATAGCTGTAAAATTTAAAAATTCTATGTACGGAACGACGCCCACGTCGTTCCGCAAATTTGACGAAGTCAAATCAAAATTTGTATTTTGGAAATCTAATAAAAAATCAAGGAACGCCGAAACGACGTCCCTAAATGATAAAATATATTTTTTTTAGGCGAATTGCAAACTAACCTACCAACTTCTCGCCAAGAGCTTTACAGTTTTCTAAATCCTCATCGGATGGCGTTTCATTGGCAATGAGACCCTCACCGCCTACCACGATAGCTCCAGCAGATTCCGCTCTCTCGACCCAATTACGCATCCATTCGCCGTCGCCCCAACCGTAAGAGCCGAACAGTGCAACACTCTTGCCTTTGAGTTTGCCTTCAACGTCAGCGAAGAAAGGCTCAAATTCGGACTCTTCCAGATTTTCAGCACCCATAGCAGGGCAACCGAAAGCTAACCTATCGTATTCAGCGATATCGCCGTTAAAGTCTGAGACGTTAAAAAGTTCAGCGTTGGCACTCTTAGCGATAGCTTCTGCCATCTTTTCAGTGTTGCCAGTACCGCTCCAAAAGATTACTGCTACTTTCATGAAAAATACCTCCATTAAAAATTAATAACTCTCCAAAGCTTGACAGAGGTCAAGACCTTGGTTCAATCTGTTGCACAGATACGTTCTGCACTCATCGTAACGTTGAAAAGTTCTTTTAGCCTTATCGACGTTGCCGTAAACTTTCCAATACCCACAGAAGTTGTAGTTTTCTCCTCTATTTTGGATAAATCCTAAAACATCCTCATGGGGATAGCCTAAGAACACGCCTATCTCGTGTGGGAACTGTTTGCAACACTCTATGCGTTCGGCAAGATGTTGGAGAGCCGTCTCCACTGAGAAATTCTGTCCATAACCGTATTCCTGTAGAAGTCTTTTAGATTCTGCACTCATAAGCTGACGTTGTAACATACGTTCGTTGTATAGTATTATTAGAACTCTATCGTTGCATTTGCAGAGTATCTTTAACCTTAGCCCCTTAGAAACCACCCTAGCATTGAACATAGCGGTATACTCCAATAGGTCAACCTCTGACTGTTTAAGCGATACCAAGTTAGAACACTTAGCACCTAACAACGCCGGTGCGGTATGATATGCGAGTACTCTTTCAAACTCCACGTTTTGGGTTATGGTAAGCATAGAACGTTTTTCAACTCCTTTAAGTTAGGCAATGCTAACTGATACTTAAAATTTTTAGTTAGCCATCGCTAACTTGAATATATTATAACATGGGAATATTAGTTTGTCAAGGGTTTTCAAAAAAATTTTTTTCCTTATAAAAAAATCGGAACGTTTTTTTAAACGTTCCGATATAATGTTCTAGTCATCTTTACGGTTGGATTTATCCATAGTGCGAACCCTCTTAACCCTTGGGGATGAATGTGCATTCACACTGCCGTTGCCTCCGCTTGTAGCTCTATGTTTTTTCTTCTTTGGCATGGTCTGTAGTTTGTAGATGTACAAGCCTACATACACGAACGTCAAAACGATGGAAATCAGTAAAGCTCTATTGAACCACACTGAATATATGAAACCTTTACTAGCCTCCATGTTGAACTTCGCAAATGAACGCTCTAAAGATTTTGTGGCTACTAAGTCAGTAGTGTAGATTTCTTCACCATTTAGAATTAATCTTATCTTACCGAGAACCTCATCTTCTGTAATAGGTGCGGATATGTCATCGTTAATTTCGTAGATTCGCTCAATACTGGAAACGTCGTTGGTACTTAACCATAGCGTTGAATAGCTCTCCTTTGGACGTACTAGCACGTAGTCGTTACCGCTGGAATACTTAACTTTGACCTCTCGAACCTCTTCGTTATCCGAAAGTAGAGTTTTATATTCAAAACTGTCCAAGCACCATTTGAAGATTTCTATAGCATCACTTAGATGGTAAAAAGTTCGATTACCGTTCTTATCACGTTCGCTGAGCGGTGCGTGTAACAACACCAAAAGATATGTACTACCATTCTTACTTGCCTTGGTTACTAGACAACTTCCGGCTTGGTCGGAGTTTCCTGTCTTGATACCTTTAGCATATTCGTAGTAGTAGTTGGATTCGCTATCCAACATTAAGTTTGTGTGGTTGATGGTCTTTTCATCGTTGAGGTTGGTTTCTGGGATGGTGTACTCTACAGTGTTTACGACTTCGTTAAACCTTGAAAGGCTCATAGCGTACTTCGTGATGAGGTACATATCGTATGCGGTAGTATATTGACCATCAGCGTGTAAGCCATGCGGATTTTTAAATACCGTATTTAGACAACCTATCTCTTGTGCCTTTTGATTCATCATATCCACGAACGTTTGCATATTACTGCCCCCGATATAGTAGGCTATCGCACCCGCAGATTCACATGAAGATGCCAACATCATAGAGTAGAGTAAATCTTTCATGGTAAGCTCCTCATCGACTTCAAAATCACAGGTAGTGACTACTAGTTCAGGGTCTTCGTCCTCATACTGTTTGATGTCATCAAATACAGCTTGTTGCATGGTCACGATAGTGTTGTCCAAGTCGGAACAATTTTCTATACATAGTATAGCGGTCATAATCTGTACTAGTTGTGCAGGTTCGGTTTGAGTTTGATAGTTCTTTTGATATACGATAGCATCTATGTCAGTATTGTATAGCACTGCGTAATCGCTGTTCACCTCAAAGTTGGGTATGAACGTCAGTGCGGAAGCGTTGATACTGTTCATAAGGTACGTTGGCACTACCATCAATACGACTGCAAAGGTTAAGATTAAGGATAGAAACCTCTTAAATTTCATTAAAAAAAAACCTCCTGATTTTATTCAATTCACACACTTGTGTAGCTTGTGTAAGTCGTGACATATATCATGTATAGTAAAAGTCTACGACTATAATATTATAACACAATTGTGAAGTGTTTGCAACAGTTGCAACCATAAATTTCACACAAAACAGTTGTGAAAATTTTGGGAGTTTAACGTCAGTTTGATATATGGGGAGAACATCGTCCACGACGTTCCACAATTTGCTGAAGACAAATCATAATATTGACACCACATTACAATAATGGAATTTTTTTAAAAATAAGTATTGCAAAATTTAGATATATGGTGTATAATAATAGTATGGTAATAATACTATAAGTTATTAATATATTCTAAAATTAGAAAGGGTTGCACACCATAGCGTTTGCAATATGGTAAAAGAATCATGGCAATTAGAGAAAACCTAAAACGTGGCACTGTAGAGATGTTAATCCTCTTCGTGTTAAGCAAGGGCGACAAGTATGGTTATGAACTCTCAAAAGCACTCACAGAAAAAAGCGACGGATTATACGAGGTTCAAGAGGGTTCAATGTATCCTACACTGTACAGGTTAATCGAGAAAAACTACATTTCCGACCACAAAGAAGTCATCGGTAAAAGAAGGACTAGAGTATACTACCACATCGAGGAGAAAGGTCTCGAATACCTACAGGAGATTATTGACGAATACTACTCCTTAAACGAGGGCATCGAGAGGATTTTCCACGCTGAATATTAAAGATTGGGAGGTTGGCGTTCTCACGCCGAATTTTAATATGAAAAGAATAGCACAGTTTTACAAGGTAAGTTTTGAACAGTTTCTATCCGATTGGGTAGACTGTTTCCCAAACACCCCAGAGGTTACTGTCAAGGCAATCTACGACAACATAAAGTTGCCTAGACGTGCCACCACAGGCTCAGCAGGTTACGATTTCTTCGCACCTATAAACTTTGAAATACGTCCTAATGAGACTCTAAAGTTGCCTACAGGAATCAGGGTCAAGATAGAGGACGGATGGGTATTAAAGTGTTATCCAAGGAGTAGTTTAGGATTCAAGTATAAGTTACAGCTCAACAACACGGTGGGTATCATCGATAGTGACTACTACCATTCCAAAAATGAGGGACACATCTTCGTGAAGATGACTAACACCTCAAATGAGGGCAAGGTTGCTAGTGTAAACTCCAATGAGGGTTATATGCAAGGTATCTTTGTGGAATACGGTATCACCTTTGATGATGAAGTTCAAGCCATCCGTGATGGTGGCTTTGGAAGCACTAACTCTAATACTTAGTAAAAATAACGGAACGATAGTCATATCGTTCCGTTTTTGAATTTATAATGTTCTAAAAACTTGTACCATCGCATAGATATTGATTATAAAAAAAATTCTATGAAAGAGGTGAAAGTCGCTAGATAGATAAAGTCAGCGACGTATATAGTTATGAATAGAACGTACTATCCAGAGGGTTGCCTAATCAACACGGTTGAAAATCAAAACGCCATCAAGAGCAAGACCGCACTTAGTGAGAGTATCATAACAGGGAAAATATTAGAGGGCAGAGCGGTAGTCTGTGACAACGAACACAACCTAATAGTCGATTTGCCTTGTATGAAAGGTATCATCCCACGAATTGAGGGGGCTGTAGGTATCGAAGATGGCACTACTAGAGACATTGCACTAATTTCGAGGGTGAACAAGCCAGTATGTTTTAAAGTTTTGGGATTCTCCATTGATGAAACCGGTCAGGAGTATGCTATATTATCACGTAGGGCGGTTCAGGAGGATTGTCTAAAGGATTACGTATCCACTTTGCGTTCGGGCGACGTGATAGACGCTAAAGTTACACACTTTGAACAGTTTGGCAGTTTCGTTGATATAGGTTGTGGAATACCGTCCCTAATCCCGATAGATTCCATCTCAGTTTCGAGGATTTCACACCCTAGTGATAGGTTCTACATAAATCAAGACGTTAAGGTAGTCGTAAAAGAAGTTTGCGGTAATAGGGTTTGGCTCACACATAAAGAGCTTCTAGGCACTTGGGAAGAGAACGCCTCAAAGTTCAACGTTGGCGAAACCGTCGCAGGTATAGTCCGTTCCGTGGAAAGTTACGGAATCTTCATAGAACTTGCACCGAACCTTGCGGGATTATCAGAGTTTAAAGAGGGCGTACACGTCGGACAGAATGCCAGTGTGTACATAAAGTCTTTAATTCCAGAAAAGATGAAAGTTAAGTTGGTCATCGTGGACACTTTCGATGCAGACTACCCTCACCCACCTTTGGATTACTACATCCACACAAACCACATTGACTTTTGGAAATACTCCACTGAACTTTCTAACAAAGTCATTGAAACTAACTTCGCTTGATATGCATATATTTAATGAAAAACAACTACGGAACGATATAATTATCGTTCCGTTGATTTGTTAAAACCCATATTTTTGAACAAAAGGCACATTGTCAGTGGTAAAGGTTTTGCCATCCAAATAGCTTAGGAGTTCGCCATCGTGGGCGGAAAAGCTCACCGAATAGGCACACAGATTTTGATACTTTTCCTTGTACTTTAAGTTGACCTTACTGTTACCGTATTTGTTATCGCCTAGCAAACAGCATCCGATATGTGCCATATGGGCTCTAATTTGATGGGTTCTACCCGTGATGAGTTCAACCTCTACTAGATGTAAATCCCCATGCGACTTTAAGTAACGATACTTTGTGACTATCTGTTTAAAGTTAGGTGTAGGCTTATCCACGATGGTTACCAAGTTATTTTGGTTGCTCTTATGATGGTAAGCTATCAAAGTATCGCTAACCTTTGGCGGTTTTGAAATCACCAAACACAGATACTTCTTATGCACTCGATTTTCTTTAATCATCAAGTTAATTTCACGGAGAGCTTGAGCGTTTTTCGCACAGATTACTAACCCTGAAGTGTTCCTATCTAGGCGGTTGCAGAGTGCCGGTGCAAAAGAGTTCTCTTGAATGGGGTCGTACTGACCACTATTGATTAGATACTTCTTTACCCTACCGATTAACGTATCAGTGGAGTTTTCGTTGTCGGCGTGTACCACCAACCCGATAGGCTTATCTAATACCATTAGATTTTCGTCCTCATATATGATGGAAAGCTCTGTAGGTATAGAACTCAAATCCAGTTGAGGTTTTTGTTTATCCTCTATGGTGGTGAAAAAGTCGTCATTGATGTACATAGTTACGATATCGCCAAGTTGTAAGCGTTGTGAAATTTCACAACGCTTACCGTTTACCTTAATCTTCTTGGTTCGGATAAACTTGTACATCATAGACTTTGGCAACCCTTTGCAGGTTTTCAAAATGAACTTATCGACACGTTGGTCGCAGTCATTGGAGTTTATGGTATACTGTCTCATGATGTCTTTAAGATTTCCTCTATCCTTGTAATTTCGTCTTCTGTGAAGTTCGTCTTGTGGACTGCCTCAACGTTGTCCAATATCTGTTGAGGTTTACTAGCACCCACCAACACAGATGTTACCTTGCCATTTCTGAGTATCCAAGATACCGCCATCTGTGAGAGTTTCTGTCCTCTCTCCTTTGCGATTTCGTTTAGCTTGATAATCTGTATACGTCTTTCGTCAGTGAGCTGTTCCCCTAGATATGAATTGCCCCTACCTATACGAGAATCTTTAGGTATACCGTGTAGATATCTATCTGTTAGCATACCTTGTGATAGTGGTGAATAGGCTATCAATCCGAGACCGTTTTCCACAGCGAAGTCGTCCAAGCCGTCGTCTTCAACCCAGCGGTTGAACATTGAGTATGATGGTTGATTGATTATAAACGGAGTTTTCAACTCCTTAAAGATTTTTAAAATCTTAGAAGTATTCTTTCTGTTATAGTTTGAAACTCCCACATAGAGTGCCTTGCCCTGTCTAACGATATCGTTGAGAGCTACCGCAATCTCTTCTAATGGGGCTTCAGGGTCGTATACGTGATGATAGTATATGTCTACATAGTCAAGTCCGAGACGTTTTAAACTTTGGTCTAAACTCGATATGAGATACTTTCTTGAACCGTGTCTACAGCCGTAAGGGCCATCCCACATCTCGAAACCAGCCTTAGTAGATATACACAACTCATCACGATATGGACGTAAACCTTTATCTAGAATCTTCTTAAAGTTTTCCTCAGCTGAGCCACCGCCATAGTTGTTAGCCATATCGAAGTGTACTATGCCATGGTCGAATGCAGTATAGACCATCTTTTGCATATTGTCGAAGTTGTCAGCAGAACTGAAATTGTGCCACAATCCTAATGATATTGCTGGTAGTTTCAATCCAGATTTTCCACAGCGATTGTATACCATATTATCGTAGCGTGTATTGTTAGGTACGTACATAATGCACCGTCATTGAAATTTTGACGTTTTCAATAACGGTTTTCACCTCTCTTCCTGATAATTTTAATATTAAGCTGATTTACCGAATCAGCATTCAGTTAAACAAAAATATTTTCCAACAGTGTGATACCACTGGATGTCTTAAAAATCTTCTTTTTCACGGAGTTCACCGCATCCATAGATGAACCATCTTCAAAAAGGTTCACTAAGAAGTCAGCCTCCACAAGAATTTGGTAGTCCATCCCCACGATGTTGTCATACGTGTGATGGTGTCCCACTAAGTAACAGACCCTATCTATCACTGAGCGTTCAAAACCCAACCTAGTTAAGAGTTTTTCGGTTTCGGGTACGCCCTCGATTTCTTGATACTTTCCGTTGGTACTATGATACTTCAATTCACTATTCTTGATACCTATATCATGCACCACAGATGCCACTTCCAAGATGTAGAGTTCCTCATCGGTTAGACCCTCAAGTTCGCCTATACATTTGGCATAAGAATGCACCTTGATGTAATGGTTAATCCTCTTCTTGTCCCCGTGAAAATACTTCGCCATCTCGACTATTAAATTTGAAACGTCTCTCAAGAAAATTTTACCTCCTTTGATTAATTTTAGATATACTGTAAACTCTTCAATATGAAAACTATCACAGTAATGGTTATCGACGATAACAACGTAGTCAATACCACTATGCTACACGATAATACCGCATCATTCTTCATGCTCTTAGCCATGATAAAACTTGCTACTGTCGTCGGGGATGACAACATTATCATGATAGCCACCAACTCTTGACCTCTAAAGCCTAAGTATACCGCCAACGGTAAGATTATCAACGGTTGTAACACTAGCTTTATGGTTGAAGCTATCGCAGTGAGCTTTAACTTCTTGATGGCTTTAGTACCCTCGAAATCCGCACCCACGATTAACAATGCCAACGGTGCTGTGATACTCGCTAAGTTTGAAAGGGTTTTGTTTATCATGGTTGGGAACGTCACGTTTAGCAGTGCGAACGGCAATCCGCAGACTATTCCTATTATGATAGGATTCTTCACGATACCCAACAGAACTTTTTTCACGAACGCCTTACCTTTGACTTCGTTGCCTTCTCCGTAGATGGTGTACAGTGTAACCGCCATGACGTTATATAGTGGCACACTTGCGATTATCATCATAGGAACCATACCCGAATCGCCGTACATATTCTGCGAAAACGCTACCCCTAAGATTGCCGAACTTCCTCGATATGCACCTTGTACAAAACTTCCGATAGATTTCTTCTCTTTGATAGATATCACTGCAAATAGCCAAATCACACCGATACATATCAGTGTTGCTAAAAAGCAGAACGCTATAAACTTAGGATTAGCCATCTCACGAATGTTTGCCGTAGATATATCACGAAAGAGTTGCACAGGTAACAGAACTTTAAATACAAAGTCATTGGTTGCCGGTACGAAATCTTTAGTTAAGACGTTCTTTTGACGTAGAATCCATCCTAAAAAGATAGTCAAGAACACAGGCATGGTGGCGTTCAAACTAAATATAAGATTTTCCAAAATTCAAAAATACACTCCTCTATCTTTGTGCGTTTTTTAGTCCATGAAACTGTTGACTTTTTAACCTCTTTTCACTATAATAGTATCATAAAAACGAAAGGGGAACTTTAAATATGTCCGAACAGAAAAATTTTGATGTACCTAAGTATTACTACTTTCAAGCAGGTAACGACTATCTCGGAAGTCTAAACGGTTTAAACTTCAAGATAGTCCTAAACGATGAGTTTACAGTGTACACTTACCATGGTTCAAAATGTTTTGAACTCTCTGAAGTCTTCCAACAGGAGAACTTCCCAAACTCCGAAGAGGGTTACACTTCCATGATGTCTTGGCTTGAAAATACCTACTTAGAACATCGAAACTCTCAATACTATACCGAAAAATTTTCTATTCTTTAATTTAAAAACCAACAGTTTCGTAAAAAATAGGTCTTAACTGTGTATAGTCAAGACCTATTATCTCTTATTTACTAAAAACTATCTTCGTAGACTAGAAGAGACTGGTCTCAGTAGTCATGGACAACTTCTTGAAGAGTGTTTGAATCTCATCACCTTTTTCTAGGTCTTGCTTACGAGTTTCAAGAGCGTTAGTCAATCTTCTTGTCATCTGCTCGTTAATCTTGTAAGCTAGTTCTAGTTCGTGAAGAGTGCAGTTGTCGGATAGTGCAATCACTAACTTCATTGAGTACATATAGTTCTCAACGGCATCCTTAAAGGAGTAGGTCTTGAAGAGTGATTGTAACTTTTCTTCCTTCTGCATATCGAACTCTTGTTCAGCATAGCGGGATTTGCTCTTGGTTTCGAGGATTATAGCTTTAGACTCAGCGTCTATCTCTTTTTCGTAGAAGTACTCAGGTCCCAAACCGTAAAGAGTAGATAACTTCTCTTGGTTTACTCTAGACATTCTTCCACCGGCACCGTTTTCCCAGTTGGAAATAGAAACTCTACTAACGTCAAGACGTTCAGCTATTTCCTCTTGTGTAGCACCGTAGATTTCTCTCATGTACTTCAAGTTGTTCATCTTACCCGGTTTTTTGTTCTCTGAAACTTTTTTAGTTTCCTTAGTTTCCTTGTTTTCGATATTTTCCATACTATCAAAAATTCCTTTCAAATAGATTCCTACTCACGTAGGTAAAATACTCAAAAAGTCCAACATACTAAAATAATAGTTATCCCCAACCAAAAAGTATGTCCCAATAACTTAATGAGCGGATGCTACGATAAGCACATATACTAACTGATACGTACTCATACAGTGACCTCCTCACGGAAAAGTCTTCCTATCCGAAAACAAGGCAGTGTTACATAACCACCCTACTTTAGAATAGACATAAAATCCCCAGTGTAGCAATGGGGACATGGTGGCTTATACCTTTTATAGTTCAGCCGTTTGATATAATCTACATTGTAAATGCTAAACGTAATTTTGCTTTCGCAACTTTTACAACGTAGTCAAAATCCCCAATTCCAACTATATTATATCATTTTCGAGTTGCTTTGTCAACAAGAAAATAAAAAAATCTTATTTTTTTTATGTATTTATCATAATGTAAACATACTTTTCAAATTTTAATCGATAAGTTTTAACGTAAAACTCCGATAGCTAACTAAAAAATTTCTAAAACTAGACTATGTTTTGTAAAAAATATCACAGGTTAAATAAGTAAAGAACAGTAAAAGGCGGTAAAACTTACTTACCGCCTTGTCTATCTATATCATATAGGAAACGTCATTACACATACACCCGATGTTTTTTATCGTTTTAGTAAGACATTTTTTCATGTGTTTACGTTGCCTTGGTGTCGTACCAGCCACGACATAACAGACTGTACCCAATGTCATTCCCACAACTACGCCCTTTGCGATGGTTTTTAACTTCATAAGAACTTCAACCTCCATAAAAAATTTCAAAAATATTGTTTGCATTTTTTATTAAAATATTCAAAGGATTTTTAACCAAAAAAACAGGAACGGTCTCAAAACCGTCCCTGATATTTTCATAATCACGATAAGTATTAATACAACACTATCTTCCCGATTTCCAAAGTTTTTTTAACGTCTATCACACGTTGGTTTGAGCTTCCACACCAGTGAAGTTTGCTATCATAGAACTTCTTGATAAACTCACCATCGACTAAGACATCCACTAATGGGATAAAGTCTAAACCTTTGATATCTTCAAAAGTATATCCAGTGTATAGCCAAATGGTCTTGGTAGGAAACTTTTCAGCGACTTCTCTAATTAGTGAGCCTATACATTCACGATTTTGTGGATGTAAAGGGTCTCCCCCACTAAAAGTTATTCCTGAAATGTAATCCTTTGAGAGTTTCTCAAAAAGTTCTGTTTTGGCGGTATCGTCAAAAGGGATTCCTCCGTTCACGTCCCAAGTGATTGGATTATGACATCCTTTGCATTTATGGTTACAACCTGCCACCCATAGGACTGTTCTAAGTCCATCTCCGTTTAACATATCGTCAGTTGTGATGTTGTGGTATCTCATGAGTTACATACTTTTCCTTTCACGAATTTCAGCCATCTTAGCGTCATTGAGACGAGTATCCCCTTTGACCCTAGAATATGATAGGTAGCCGTTCATCCTATCAATTTTGGTTAAGTTTTTGCTACCGCACTTAGGACACACGTCCATATCGAGTTCTTGGTGACCGCAGTCGTCACAGTAGGACAACGAGAGGTTTACACCCTCATAGAAACCCATATCCATAGCACGGCGTACTAGCGATGTTATAGCCGTTAGATTGTAATCTATAGGATACTTAACATACTGAATCTTACCGCCGTTGAATAAGTCCCAGAAATCCTTTTCGAGGTTCTGTTTCTGTATAGGGGAAATATCTTCAGTAACGTGGCAGTGGAACGAATTAGATACATATTCCCTATCGGAAACGTTCTCCACGATA
>CAZWRW010000006.1:0-13806 GCA_964636465.1 uncultured Ruminococcus sp.
TTGATTTAAAAAGTTCTGACAAAGTGGAACACCTCACAAGTTAAGATTATTTTCTGTTTTAGTATACTATATATTTTTTAGATTGTCAAGTTTCGGAACGCTATAGGATTAGCTTAATGCGTTGTTATTAACATATATTTACGTAACGTTAAAGTTTTTCGGAGTATGGGTTGAAAAAAGGGTTTACAAAAAAAAGATTCTGTGTTAATATTAATTAGTACTTTTGAATTTAGGAGGATTTTTCATTATGAATTGGTTAGAAACTGAAATTTTCACTTCCACGGACGGCGTGGACGAACTCTGTGCAAACCTTTTGGATGTAGGTATCAAAGGGTTTGTAATCAAGGATTCTAATGACTTCCAAGAGTTTTTGGATAACAAAGAAGGTCACTGGGACTACATAGACGAGGATTTAATGAACCTCTCAAACTGTGAGACCAGTGTTACAGTATACATCCCAGATGACACCCAAGGTGCTGAAATGGTACTCTCACTCAAGGAGCTTTTGAACAGGTTGAAATCCAACGATACTGATGGCAAGTTCGGTAGATTAGAACTACAGTTCAACAACGTAAAAGAGGAGGATTGGGCTAACAACTGGAAACAGTACTTCAAACCGCTAAAGGTAGGCGAGAAACTTTTAATTAAGCCATCATGGGAGGAGTACGATAACATCGACGGTAGAACCATCCTTGAAATAGACCCAGCATCAAGTTTTGGTACAGGACAACATAATACTACTAAGCTATGTTTGGAGTTCTTAGAGACTAGTCTTCAACAGGGCGATAGGGTACTAGATTTAGGTTGTGGAAGTGGTATACTATCCATAGGAGCAATGCTACTCGGTGCGGAGAGTATCACAGCAGTAGATATAGAAGACCATTCCGTTAGAACCGCCGTTGAGAACGCTCAAAAGAATGGTATCTCTACAGATAAGTACACCGCATACTGTGGCAACATCGTCACTGATGAGGAGCTATCTAACAAGTTAGGGGATAACTACGACATCATAACCGCAAACATCGTGGCGGACGTTCTAATAGCTATGAGACACCACTTCTACAGATATCTAAAACCTAACGGTATATTGATAATTTCAGGTATAATAGACAGTCGTAAAGATGAGGTTATCGAAGAGGTAGTGGGAGCAGGTTTCAAGGTTGAGTCCATCAAGGAGCTTGAAAACTGGGTATCCGTAAAGTTGATTAAAGAATAGCTTTACCTCTAGGAACGCCGAACAAGGCGTTCCGTTATACATTAACGTCAATCAAAAATTTATGTAGGGAACGGGTTGTGACCGTTCCTAAATTTGCCGAATTGTCGTTAAATTAGAACGAAAGAAAGGAATTTTTATGGCTAAGAAAAGTATAGACTATGGCAACGATAGTATCACCATGTTAAAGGGTGCGGACAAAGTTAGAAAACGTCCGGCGGTAATCTTCGGGTCGGATGGTCTTGACGGTTGCGAACACTCAGTGTTTGAGATAATCTCAAACTCCATAGATGAGGCTCGTTCAGGTTATGGTAACAAGATAATCATTACTAAGTTTAACGACTGTTCCATAGAGGTTGAAGATTTCGGACGTGGTTGCCCTGTGGATTTCAACACCAAAGAGAATCGTTACAACTGGGAACTCGTCTATTGTGAGATGTATGCAGGTGGTAAGTATGACAAATCCGCTGAAAGTTACGACTTCTCACTAGGTTTGAACGGCTTGGGACTCTGTGCTACACAGTTTGCATCAGAATATATGGATGTAGAAATCGTGAGGGACGGTTATAAGTACAACCTTCATTTTGAAAAGGGCGAGAACGTCGGGGGATTGAAAAAAGAGAAGTGCAAACTCCAATACACCGGCACAAAGACCACTTGGAAACCTGATTTAGATGTTTTCATAGATATCAACATCCCTGATGAGTTCTATTTGGATACCATCAAGAAACAAGCCGTAGTAAATCCTAATGTGACGTTTGTACTAAGGATTCAACAGCAAGATGGTACTTTTACAGAACAAGAGTTCCTATATGAAAACGGAATCACAGACTACATGGAAGAAATCATAGGAGAGAACGCATTAACGCCTATCCAATATTGGACTGCTGAACGTGTAGGTCGTGACCGTGAAGACCGTCCTGACTATAAGGTGAAGTTATCGGTAGCGGTGTGTTTTTCAAACAAGGTCAAGTTTGCGGAATACTATCACAATTCAAGTTTTTTGGAACACGGTGGCTCACCTAAGATAGCCATTCAAAAAGCCTTTACCTATCAGATAGACAACTATCTTAAAACTAACAATAAGTATCTAAAGAATGAAAACAAGGTCACTTTTGCGGATATCGAAGAGTGTCTAGTGATAGTATCATCTTCATTTTCCACGGAGACCTCTTACGAAAATCAAACTAAAAAAGCCATCACGAACAAGTTTATCACCGAATCTATGACGGATTTCTTAAAGCACCAACTTGAAATATACTTCATAGAGAATCCAGATGATGCTCTAAAGATTGCTGAACAAGTCATGATTAATAAGCGTAGTCGTGAGAACGCTGAAAAGACTAGGTTAAACATCAAGAAGAAACTTTCAGGAAATATAGACCTATCAAACATGGTGCAGAAGTTCGTGGATTGTCGTACTAAGGACGTATCACGTAGAGAGCTTTATATCGTGGAGGGTGACTCTGCGTTAGGTTCTGTAAAGTTAGCACGTGAGGCTGAATTTCAAGCGGTGATACCAGTACGTGGCAAGATTTTAAACTGTCTCAAAGCCGATTACGATAAAATTTTCAAGAATGAAATCATCACGGATATTATGAAAGTTTTGGGTTGTGGCGTGGAGGTCAAGAGTAAATCCAATAAGGATTTATCCACGTTTGACATTAACAACTTAAAATGGAACAAGGTAGTCATCTGTACGGATGCCGATGTTGACGGTTTCCAAATTAGGACGTTGATACTCACCATGTTGTATAGGCTCACGCCTACGTTGATTGAACAAGGTTATGTCTACATAGCGGAATCACCACTGTTTGAGATTACTACCAAAGATAAAACCTACTTCGCATACACTGAAAAAGAAAAGTCCGACATTTTGAAACTTATCGGAAAGAAGAAGTATACTATTCAACGTTCAAAGGGTCTCGGCGAAAACGAGCCTGAAATGATGTCTCTAACCACTATGAATCCTGATACTAGACGTTTAATAAGAATCAACCCTGACGACGTACAACAGACCGCTTACATCTTTGATATGCTACTTGGCGACGACCTACAGGGCAGAAAAGACCACATTGCACAGTTCGGCAGTGACTATTTAGAAATGGCAGATGTAAGTTAATTAAAAAAAAATCCCGTGTAGGGAACGGGCTGTGACCGTTCCTCAATTTTGCAACGCAAAATTGGTTTTAGGATTATATAAACTTTTTTGAGTTTAGGAGGTTCAAACAAAACATGGCTAAAAAGAGAAGAGAGCCTAAGATAGATAAGAATAAGTTTCCTAATGCGTACATCGAAAACGCTGGGGTACTAGTAGAAGAAAAAATCACGGATACGCTAGAGAAAAACTATATGCCTTACGCTATGAGTGTAATCATCTCTCGTGCGTTACCTGAGATAGACGGCTTTAAGCCATCACATAGGAAGTTGCTATACACCATGTACAAGATGGGATTACTCAATGGTGGTAGGACTAAATCTGCTAACGTGGTGGGTCAAACCATGAGACTTAATCCTCATGGAGACAGTGCCATCTATGAAACTATGGTGCGTATGTCAAGGGGCAACGAGACACTCTTGCATCCTTATGTAGATTCAAAGGGTAACTTCGGTAAGTGTTATTCAAGAGATATGGCTTATGCGGCGTCAAGATATACGGAAGTCAAGCTAGATAGTATCTGTAATGAGCTTTTTGCAGACATCGACAAAGACACTGTAGACTTCGTGCCAAACTACGATAACACCATGCTAGAGCCTACACTGTTACCTGCGACGTTTCCATCTGTATTGGTGAACTCTAACGTAGGTATAGCGGTATCCATGGCGAGTGCGGTGTGTCCGTTCAACCTAGCGGAAGTTTGTGAAACCACTATCGCTTTGATACAAAATCCTGACCACGACGTGTTAAGCACCCTAAAAGCTCCGGATTTTCCTACAGGAGCTAGTATCATCTACGATGAAAACGAACTTAAAAAAATCTATGACACTGGCAGAGGTTCAGTAAAAGTTAGGAGCAAGTACCATTATGATAGGTCAGCTAACTGCATAGAGGTGACTGAAATTCCATACTCAACTACAGTTGAAGCCATCATAGATAAGATAATAGAACTTATCAAACAGGGCAAAGTTAGGGAGGTATCCTACCTAAGAGACGAAACCGACTTGAACGGTTTAAAGTTGGCTATCGATTTGAAACGTGGTACAGACCCCGACAAACTCATGCAGAAACTCTACAGACTCACACCACTACAGGATAACTATTCTTGTAACTTTAACATCTTGATAGACGGTTCACCTAGGGTTATGGGTGTCAAGGAGATTCTCAACGAATGGATAGCTTTTCGTGAGGGTTGTGTGCGTAGGCGTTTGACTTTTGACTTGAATCGCAAACAGGAGAGGTTACATCTCTTGCAAGGTATGGGAAAAATCTTAGCGGATATAGATAAGGCTATCAAAATCATTCGAGAGACTCAGGAAGAAGACGAGGTAATCTCAAACCTCATGATAGGTTTCGGTATAGATGAGGTACAAGCGGAATACATCGCAGAGATTAAGCTACGCCATCTAAACAGAGAGTACATCTTAAACAGGCTCAAAGAGACTGACACTCTTGAAAAGGAAATCGCCGAAATTGAAAGTACCATCGGAGATAGTAAAAAGGTTAGAAAGGTTATCATTTCGGAGTTGAAGAACGACATCAAGAAGTATGGTAGACCACGTAAGACGGACTTTATCTACTCAGTTGATGACGAATCTTCCAACGTTGAAGACGAAGTTCCAGACTATCCAGTGAACGCTTTTCTCTCTGCGAGTGGCTACTTTAAGAAGATTACTCCACAATCTTTAAGGATGTCAGGTGAACACAAACTCAAAGAGGGCGACTATATCAGTCAGCATGAGGAGACTACCAACAAATCCGAACTACTATTCTTTACGGATAAAGCACAGGTATATAAGTCCAAGGCATATCAATTTGATGATACTAAAGCAAGTCTGTTTGGTGACTATATACCAGCAAAGTTAGGTTTCGATAATGACGAAAACATCGTGAAGATGAAAGCCATCACGGATTTTAACATAGGATTCGTGCTGTTCGTGTTTGAGAACGGAAAGGTTGCAAAAGTTCCATATAAATCCTACGAGACCAAAACCAACAGAAAAAAACTTGCGAATGCTTATTCTAACAAGTCGCCATTAGTTGATATACTCTTCCTACAAGAAGATACCGACATCTTGATAAGTTCTAACGGTGGTAAATCGTTCGTATTTAATACGAGTGTATTGTTACCAAAGTTCACTAGGGATAGCGTAGGCGTAAACGTCATGAGCTTAAAGAGCGGTCAAAAGGTTGATAGTGTCAAAGTTTTAACTGATGGAATCCCTGAAAAGCTATTAAACTACGTGGTCAAGAACGTGCCATCTGTGGGAATATCCTCAAAGGACTTGGACGTTGACAACCAATTGAGTCTATTGTAATATCAATTGAATAAAATTTCATGTTATTGCATGGTTAGAAGATAAAAACTTTTCTGTTTAGAGGTGGTACAGTTTATGGTAAACATTATCTTAATAGTATTTTTGATAGGATGTTCAGCATTCTTTTCAAGTTCAGAGACAGCATTTTCGAGTATCAACAAGGTTAGGTTAAAGAACAACGCCTCACAAGGGGACAAGAAGTCTCAACGGGCGTTGAACATAGCCGAAAATTATGACAAGGCTTTAACTACCATACTGGTAGGCAACAATATCGTGAACATACTTTCGTCTTCGTTGGCGACCATACTGTTTACCAACCTGCTAGGCAGTAGCGGTGTAGGAATCTCAACCATAGTGATGACCGTGGCGGTGTTAATCTTCGGGGAGATTACTCCGAAAACTTTCGCTAACGAAAACGCCGAAAAGTGTGCCTTAGCGTTCGCTCCAATAATTCAAGTGTTAATGACCTTGTTATCTCCTGTGGTTTGGATATTCACCCAATTGAAAAATCTTTTAGGCAAGTTCTACTCACATTCCGAAGAGCCTAGTGTCACAGAGGATGAGTTAAAGTACATCATTGATGAAATAGAAGAACAAGGCGTACTTGAGGAACAAGAGAGTGACCTTGTCCGTTCTGCGTTGGATTTCGATGAAACTACTGTAAATGAAATCCTAACGCCTAGGGTTAAGATAGTCGGAATAGACATCAATACACCAGTGGAGACTGTAAAGGAAATCTTCTTAACGGAGCAGTATTCAAGGTTGCCCGTCTACGAAAAGACTATCGATAACATAGTAGGAATCATCACGGAAAAGGAATTTTTCCACATGGAGGTCAACAAGAAGAACACCATCGCTGAAATAGTCCAAGAGGCGTTGCACATTTCGGAGTTGAAACTCATAAGTGAAGCCCTCAAAGAGATGCAGATAGCACAATCACACATGGCGATAGTCATGGACCAGTATGGCGGTACTAAGGGAATCATCACGTTAGAGGATATTCTTGAACAGTTAGTCGGAGAAATCTACGACGAAAACGACGAGATAGTTGCGAAGTTTTGTAAGCATTCGGAAACCTCTTATGACGTTTCAGGAGAGATTACCGTCAATGAGATGTCAAAGCTTATGGAACTTCCAGACGATTACATCACCACGAACGCCACCACCGTGAACGGTTGGGTCACAGAAACTTTTGGACATATTCCAATGGTTGATGAAAGTATCCTAACTGACTACGGTTGGAAACTCACAGTCATATCGACCCATAAACATCACATTAAGAAGGTTCATATTGACATCAACGTGGTGCAACCTACTGAATGATATTAGTACATCTAACCCAATGGGACGGCATATTGTCGTCCCATGATTTTTGTAACTTTTCTGTGATTTTGTATAAAAATAGATATACCATTTTGTTTTTAGTCTACAAATTAATAAATTTAGGATTGACTTATCTATCAATTTATAGTATAATTACAAGTAACAGCAAAGATAGGTATATACATTATATTCGTTTTTTCAATGTTTTTTGTAAACACAAGGGGTTGTTAATTATGAAAGAAAATATAAAGAGTAAAAAAATCAAAGGTTTCACGTTGGTTGAGTTAGTAGTAGTTATAGCAATTGTCGGTGTTTTGGCAGCGATGATAGTTCCAAATATGATAGCATACATAAGGAAAGCTAAGTGTACAGCGGCAATCGCTAGTGCCAAGACCATAGTTACAGGTGCACAATCTGCTATAGTTGATAACGCAATCTTGGGAAACCTATACTTAGACAAAAAGGCAGTTATCGATGGTGAAAGCGTTCTAGTTGGTGGATTGACTAATACGGCGGTATGTAACGCTTATAACGATAACGCATCCACAAACGGCACGGATAGAGCCATAGCTAGGTCAATTGCTGAGATACTAGCCAATGCTGGTATAGACCCTGGTAACGCAGCAACTGTTAAACCTTTTGGACAGTCTTGTTCTTCATTTCAAAATAGCACTAATTCAAACTATGGTTTGGTAATCATCTACACTGCAGATGGTACTGTACCATTTGCACAGGTTTACACCAATGGAATCTTGGTAACTTATGCATATGGAAAGTATGTCGCTAACGATAAGAGTACTGCAAAGTTTATCAATAAAGGACAGAGTTTCCTCCTACCATTCACGGATGCTGGTGAAAATTCCGCCGATTTGGGCGATGATATTAAAAATTCAAAGTTTCCAAGCACATGGTAAAAGTATATATGTAGGGAACGGGCTGTGACCGTTCCTCAATTTTGCAACGCAAAATTGGGTTTTAAAATTCACGTTAAAAAAAGAGTGGCTAGAAACCACTCTTTTTTGTGTATTAATCTATTAAGATTACTTTTTAAACTTTTCAAGTGCGGACTTGGTAGTCTTGTAGAGATTCTCTGCGGAGAGTCCAAACTCTTTGAGGAGGTCTACAGCTGGACCACTGTGTCCGAATACGTCGTTTACACCGACCTTAACCACTGGAACTGGGTTGCTCTCTGCGACGGTCTCGGCTACCGCTGAACCCAAACCACCTATGATAGAATGCTCTTCAGCAGTGATGATTAATCCAGTCTCTACAGCACACTTATTGATAAGTTCAGTATCTATTGGCTTAATGGTGTGGATGTTCACAATTCTAGCACTGATACCGTCAGCCTTTAGCATTTCGTAAGCCTGTAGAGCCTCGTTGACCATCAAGCCTGTAGCCACGATGGTTACATCTGAACCCTCTCTTAGAGTTACACCCTTACCGAGTTCAAACTTGTAAGTTTCCTTATCGTTGAAAACAGGCACTGCCAACCTACCGAAACGCATATATACAGGGCCATCATGTAGGATAGCACTCTCTACAGCTTGACGAGCCTCAACATCATCAGCAGGGTTGATAATTACCATCTCTGGAATAGTTCTCATCAATGCGATGTCTTCGTTACATTGATGTGTAGCACCATCTTCACCTACGGATATTCCTGCATGAGTAGCACCAATCTTGACGTTGGTGTGTGGATAACCTATGGAGTTCCTAACGATTTCAAAAGCTCTACCTGCTGCGAACATTGCGAACGTACTAGCAAATGGAATAAATCCACTAGTAGCTAAACCACTAGCTACGCCCATCATGTTAGCCTCTGCGATACCGCAATCGAAAAACCTTTCAGGATACTTCTTCTTAAAGATTCCAGTCTTAGTAGCGGCTGCGAGGTCAGCGTCTAGCACTACAAGGTTTGGATACTTTTCGGCAAGTTCAGTTAGAGCCTCACCGTAACTCTCTCTAGTAGCCTTCTTGATTACTTCTGCCATGATTATTAACCCTCCAATGCCTTTAGTTGTGAACTTAGTTCAGCCATAGCCAAATCATACTGTTCCTTGTTTGGAGCAGTACCATGCCAACCTACTTGGTCTTCCATAAAGGATACGCCTTTACCTTTAACACTCTTTTGGATGATTGCCACAGGTTGTCCAACGATAGTTTCAGCCTCATTGAAAGCCTTTTCAATGCTGTCGAAGTCGTGGGCATCCATAGTGATTACGTGCCAACCGAAAGCCTTAAACTTATCCGTGATAGGTTCAGGAGACATTACCTCAGTAACTCTGCCGTCAATCTGTAATCCGTTGTTATCCACGATAGCCACAAGGTTGTCCAGTTTGTAGTGACTAGCGAACATACTAGCCTCCCATACTTGACCCTCTTGGATTTCGCCATCACCTAGGATAGCGTAAACCTTGTATGAAGCCTCTTTAAGCTTACCTGCAAGAGCCATACCACACGCTACAGATATACCTTGTCCTAATGAACCACTACTCATATCCACACCTGGAATGTGTATACATGGATGTCCTTGTAACATAGCACCTATGTGTCTAAGAGATTTCAACTCTTCCTTTGGAAAGAAACCTCTTTCAGCCAACACGGAATACAATGCTGGTGCAGTGTGTCCTTTTGATAGAACTAATCTGTCTCTGTCTTCCATATCTGGATTTGTAGGGTCTATGTGCATCTTTGCGAAGTACAAGTAGGTCACTAAATCTGCGATGGATAAAGAACCGCCTGGGTGTCCAGACTTTGCGTTATAAGTTCCCTCGATAACGCCCATCCTAACCTTACACGCAATTGCCTGTAATTTTGTCTTTACTGTAATATCCATAAAAGAAAAACTCCTTTATAAAATTTTTTGTACCCATTGAAAATTTATCTCAATAGATACACGCAATAACTCATCATAGTATATTATATCATTATTTAAGTGTTATTGTCAACATTTTAGCATAAAAATTGAAATTTTAAAAATCTATTTATGATTTGCCTTCAGCAAATTCAAGGAACGGTCAAAGCCCGTTCCCTACATAATATTTTTAAATTCTTAAACAAAAAAGTTTCTTAGGATAAAGTACATCAAAAACACCACCAACGGGATGTATATCCACCTATCGTCTTTTGGAAACACTGTTATAGGTTTCTCAAGGACGATTTTCAAGTACCATCGCACATAGAACACTACAGCTAATATCGCCATGAACGGCACAAATGCGTTGTACTTTAGACTAGATAAAACATCCCCTGACATTAACGCAAAGAAACTTCTAGTGCCACCGCAACCGGCACATAGGTATCCAGTTGCGAAGTTGAACCAACACGGCATGAACCTCTCATTGATGTAACTACCATAAGATACTTTAATCATATACAACATGGCAACCGTCACGATTGGAACTATGTGAACTATCAACTTTTTGAAGTTAAGTTTCATAAAACTCACCGAGCAACTTTCTCATATATTCGTCGGTGGAGTACCTGCCACTGCGATTGTATCTGTTCAACCCGAACAGACAGTTTGAATCTCTAGTGATGTAGTTAGGTTTCTCATAGCAGTTTAGAGTGGCTTTGAATCCTAACTTTTTCAACGTCACGATACTTTCCTTTGAAATGTATCCAAATGGATATGTAAACACTTTTGGAGTCTTCCCAACGTTTTCATGAAACTCTTGTTGAAGTTTTCCCACGTCTTCCGTTAGGATTTTTACGTAGTCGTCATAGCTTTCGGAATCCAACTTAGCACAACCTTTTCTAGTAGAACTATCATGCATGGAGTACGTATGGTTACCAAGTTCAACAGTGTTTGTGGATAACATTTCGTTTATATCGTCCCAAGTGCAATAGGAGTATTCAGGCACATGGGGGTCGTTAGTAGCAGTGATATCCGTGTACTCACCCACAAATGATATTATAGCACTATATCCATACTTTTGCAACATCGGAACTAAATAACAGTAGTTGTTATAGAATCCATCATCAGCGGTGATTAGTACAGGTTTTTCGGGTAGGGAAGTGCCATCATTTATGTAGTTTAGGAGGTCTTGCAAGGTTACAGACTCATACCCATGTGACTTTAGATATGAAAAATCATTTTCAACCATTTGAGGAGTAACCACATAGTCGTTCACTTGTGAGGAATCTTCTACGATACTATGGTACATAATCACAGGTAGGAATATACCCTTTTCGGTATCGGCACGGCTGTAGATTAGGTTGAATCCCCACGTACACGACAGCACCACTAACACCACCGAAATCGTAACCGCTAAAACCTTTTTGAACCTTAAACACATATACATTAAAAATCCCCCTTGAAACGTGCTATATGATAATGGTTATAATTTACGGAACGTCATGGACAACGTTCCATACACAGGATTTTCAAACCTCACGAAGTTGCAATGCTCACCAATGCCTTAGCTATGGATTTTCCAAGGAGTTCACCTGCATATTGAACCTGTTCGAGTGTACTGCCATGTGTACCGACTTCTATCAAAAGGCTACCTGTTGTGAGGTCTTGGTTGTACTTCCTGTAGTCAAATAGGATGGGTCTGGCAAAGTCGCCATAGTCGGAGTACATTTGATTCTGTAGGAGGGTCGCAAGTTTGAAGTTTTCTAGATAGTTTGGCATATTCATGGTGCCGTCGTCACAACCGGAGATTATCATCACTTGTGCGGATTTTTTGCCATCGATTTCAACGGTAGGCTGTAAGAGGTCGCCGTCTCGTGTGAGTGCGTCTCTGTGGATGTCTAGCACTACTTTGATACTTGGGTACTCATCGAGAATGTTCTGCACTGTGACGGCACTACGTTCATACGAACCTGTATAAGATGGGTAGTCATGAAAAGTGGTATCGTGTATGGTGTTGATACCTTGACTCTCCAACTCTTGCGTGATAGCATCCCCGACCATGACCACATTTTTAGAACAATCCGTGGTGCGGTAGTTAAAAGAGTTGTCATAATATGTACGTTCAAAGGGTTCAAAAGTTTCGGTGGTGTGGGTGTGCATAATCAAGACTTGTGGCTCATCGGAGTTCAAATCGATGGTAAATTCGGGCGTTTCGTAGCTGGTCGATATCAACGTATCATTTGAAACGCTCGTGACGTTCTTGACTAGTCCGCCACTTTTGAGGGTCACATACTGACTCCCTGAATACCCATTAAAGATGGTTTGAACTACGTTTCCGCTGTGGGTGGTTAAGGTGCTAGGGTCGGGATAGGGTTTATCACCTGCGGTAGCATCGAACTTGCTATCAAAGAAGTTGAACGTTGTCGCCTCGTCGGAGTAGTCCCAACCCAAACCGTTGGAAAGTATGTTTTCGCTCCAATCGTTGACTATTCTAGGCTCTTGGATTTCCTCATCTTCAACAGTGGAATCCTCTTGCTGTGACTGGATGTCGGTGTTTGAACCGTCCATTATGGGTGTGTTTGCTATCACTGAGACGTTCGGGACTACCTTGTAAACTATCGAAGCTATGAACGGTGAACTCAAAATTATCCCCAACGACAACAAGATACTCTTAAACTTCTTACTAAGTTGCACTGAAAATTCCCCCTATGTGTTTTTATCTTAAATACATTATATTCCAAAAATGCCACATTTAGAATGTGGCATTTGGTATATATAGTTGAATTGGTATTAAAATTACACTGGAGAATTATTTTCACCATAGACGAACCCAATAATCTTAGAGTAAGCGGAATCTTCAGGATTGATAGGCACGGGTTGATAGTTGTTGCTACCGCTACCTCCATACACCTTAAACGGAATCACATTCTCTTCGGATTTTTCAATCTGTTGGGTGGTCTTGTTGTAAGTGATACTCTCTTGATAGATTATAGTAGCATTTTCAGGGTTCAAGTTTCCACCGAACACAAAGTTTCCAATAGAGTATATAATATGTACACCATTATAAGTTTCCAGTGGCTGTAATACGTGTGGATGTCCTCCTACGATTAGGTCGGCACCACCGTCCACGATTTCATGACAAGCTTGAATTTTCCAACTTTCAGCGGTATGAGTAGCCTCCTCACCGCCATGGAAGAACACTACTTGAATATCTGTGGTGGATTCTAGATTTTGTACTCTCTCAATGATACCATCCGCATAACTTTCATCCCAAAGGGTACAGCACACGAGACCTATCTTTACACCGTCTTTTTCCAAGATTACGTCCTTGTCATCGTTGCCCCACTGAGTATAGTTAGTAGCATCTATAGCGTTTTGGGTATCGATTTGACCCTGTTCCCCGAAGTCACCAGTGTGATTGTTCGCCAAGGATACCGCCTCCACGCTATTTTCTGAGAATATGTAAGCATTTTCGGTACGACTTCTAAACCAAAACGCAGGAGTGTAACCCTTGTCACGTTCGGTTAATTCGTCATCTGTGAAGACTGTCTCGCAGTTGGCAATGGTAAAATCATCTGTAGTGATGTAAGGTTTAGCCCCTTGAAAAAAGTACGATTTATCATTGTTGAGGGCGTAGTAGTTAAATCTAGATTTGTCAGTATCATCTCCGTGTTGTGTACCGAGCGTACAGTCTCCTAAGAACGTTAAATCTATAGTAACTTTGGCATCCTGTGGGGGAGTAGTCGTTTCAGGAACGGTTTCGGCGGTGGTAGTAGCTTGTGTAGTCGTCTCGGATGTGGTAGCATTTTCAGTGGTGTTGTCGGTGGTGCTACTACACGATGTCAACATAAAGATTGATGTGATATAGGCTAGTATTAACGTAAATCTTTTCATAAAAAAACTCCTTTGGCTAAATTTATATATGTTTTAAATA
>CAZWRW010000006.1:13906-18773 GCA_964636465.1 uncultured Ruminococcus sp.
TAAACTAATATTTCAAAAACTTAGTGATTAAGTAGTCTATAGTTTCAGCGATAGCTCCAGTGTTGTTGTTATGGTTGGTCACGAAGTCAGCGGATTTTCTAACGCTTTCGAGAGCGTTGTGAGGTGCTACTCCGATGTGTGCCGTTTGGAGCATTTCAATATCGTTGTTGTAGTCGCCGACGGCAACCACTATGCAACCTTTCAAACCGAGGATTTTCTTATACTGTTTCAATGCTGTACCTTTACAGCAACCCTTTGGAAGCATTTCATAGTAGTTATCCGTAGACTTTACGAAGTCTAAATAGTTGTTAAATCCGTTGATGTGTATGAACCTCTCCAATTGAGGCATGATATCCTCGTGCATAGCGAACAACATTTTGATACGTTCCTCTTTGGAAACTTTAACGTGAGTTATAAAATCTTCAAGAGTGCAGTAGTTAGGTGTAACTTTTGAATAGTCGTTGTGTTCCTGTTCGTATTCGTTGTTGCGTACTACGTAGATATCTTTTGAAGTTAGAATCTCACAAGCCACAGTAGGGAACTCCTCCAAGATGGCTTTAGCTACACTTTCGGCGTGGCTGTCTAGTTCGCAGATGTAAGTAGGGTAGTCATTGACTACGTCGTAAATCATGCCACCGTTGTAGAGTATCACAGGGGAATCAATCTGTAGCTGTTCAAAGTACTGTGATGCAGACTTGTAGTTGCGTCCAGTAGCTACTGTGAAGATTCCTCCTAACTTTTTAAACCGTTCGATGGCGGTTAAATCTATAGGGTTTATGGTCTTGTTGTCGGTCAGCAGAGTGCCGTCCATGTCAGTGATTAACATCAATCTTGATAAGTCTTCCATCCGAAACCCTTCCTTTCTATAATATACAAGCCGTACTCAGCTTGAAAATTATATGTTATATTTTTTTGCTCTATTTAGAGCATTAGTTTTGTTACCCACCCACTGAATTTAAAGCCTTTTGAAAATATTCTGGTAGTGGGCTGTCGAACTCCATGTATTCCTTAGTAATAGGATGTACAAATCCGACTTTTTTTGCGTGTAGGCATTGTCCTATGAGGTTTTTGTAAGGCTTACCATAGACATCATCACCCAGCACTGGATGCCCAATGTACGCCATATGCACCCTAATCTGATGCGTTCTGCCAGTCTCAAGGATACATCTAACGTGTGTATGTCTTTCAAACTGCGTGATAACTTCATAATGAGTGGTAGCCTCTTTTGAATTTTTCTCAGTGACACACATCTTTTTGCGGTCAACGGGATGTCTACCTATTGGAGCGTTCACTGTGCCTTTTGAATCTTTTAGCCTACCTACCACGATAGCCTCATATTCACGAGTGAATGAGTGTTCTTTAATCTGTTCAGCTAGACCTAAATGAGCTATATCCGTCTTAGCGACCATGAGAAGTCCACTAGTGTTCTTGTCTATACGATGTACTATCCCAGGGCGGATAACTCCGTTAATACCCGAAAGACTATCTTTACAGTGATACATCAAGGCGTTTACTAGAGTTCCGCTGTAGTTTCCGGGAGCAGGATGTACTACCATCCCTTTGGGTTTGTTTACTACTAACAGATATTCATCTTCATAGACTATGTCCAGTGGGATGTCTTCCGCTATGATGTCTAACGGTTCAGGTTCAGGGACGTTTAAGTTTATGGAATCGTTCAAACGTAGTTTGTAGTTCTTAGATACCACCTTACCATTCACCGAGACTTCGCCCTTGTCTACTAAGTTTTGCACCGCCGAACGTGTCAACCCCAGATTTTCCACACTGGATAGGTATTTATCTATACGATTGCCAACGTCTAGTTCAGTGGCTACGAAAGTTTCTGTGTTCAATTGGAGTCTTCCCCTTTCGACTGTTTGACTTCCTTAACTTCGGATAGGATGACGTATAGCAGTAATAACAGCGTTCCGACTACCACACACATATCCGCAAAGTTGAATATGGCAAAGTTGAATAGCTTAACCTCGATAAAGTCCACTACTCTGCCACCACGGAAGATTCTATCTATAGCGTTACCTATACCACCCCCTATGATTAACGTTAGAGAAGTCTCTAACAGTTTAGAGTCGTGCCTGTGCTTGATTAGGAAGTATCCTAAAACTAACACCATGATGACACTTACAGCTATCAACATAACTCTCTGTCCTGAGAATGACCCAAACACTGCACCATCGTTTTCGAGGTAGGTTAGGTTGATAACTTTAAGGTCACCAAACTTGATAAACTCCAAACTTTCAGCACCTTTGAGGTTATCTATTGCCCAAAACTTGATAGCTTGGTCTATGCCCACAAGTGCCAATATACATACTATTGCGAATATCAACATCTAAAAAAAATTCCTCCCACTTTAACGCCAATTTGATATAATCCTATGCGGTCATATTGCGGAAACAATTTGAACTATATCGAATTGGCGTTAGTTTTAAAGTTTTACGTTCACACGAGTGTAACTGTCATCGTTTAGGAAATGCCTGTGAACGTCTTCCACATCGTTTCTAATGTCAAGGAAAACCTTGGCTACAATCGGGTCAAAATCTTGACCACTGCCATTTTCGATAATTTCAAAACACACATCTAAAGGCATAGCCTCTCGATAACAACGCTTTTCGGATACCGCATCGAATACGTCAGCGACTGCCATGATTCTTGCACATATTGGGATTTCGGTCTCTTTCAGTCCATCAGGATAGCCTTTGCCGTTCCACTTTTCGTGATGGTGTCTAGCAACCTCGTAAGCAGTTTTGAGATACTCTTCGTTGCCGAGGTTTTTAAAAGTCTCTTGTATGATTCTACCGCCATTGATTGAATGTAGTTTCATAATTGCATACTCTTCTTCGGTAAGTTTACCTGCTTTTTGAAGTATCTTATCAGGTACGGAAATTTTGCCTATGTCGTGCAACGGTGCCGATTTTATCAAGTTAGTGATGTAGTCTTTAGTTAGAACGTCCTTGTAGTAACCCCTAACGTGAAGTTCTTCCGCTATGAGTTTTACATAGATACTTGTACGTTTTACGTGTCCGCCAGTGTTGTCATCACGGCTTTCTATTAGGTTTGCGAAGTCCAAAATCATCTCATCGTGGTACAGTGATAGCTTACAATAGTTAGGGTCTTCTTGGTTTAGGTAGACGCTCACCACGAACAATGTTACGCCTATACTAGTCACCAAAGCTTCAGGGAAGGTAAACTGTACTATAGCCACTCCAAACAATACTACCAAATATGTAAATAGACTTATCCTTTTGTTTCGCTCCATGTAGTGCCAATATCTAAAGAACTGTACCATGGATAGCACTAAATATATTCCAGCGGTCACGAAACACGCATATACTGAAACTCCCATAGAGTAGTTAGTCTTTTCACCGATTCTAAACTCTAGTGAGTTTATGTTCAACGCAGAGATTCCAGCACTTATCCAAAACGGAATGAATAGCAACGCTTTAAAACGTTTCTTAGTCGGATAGATACCCGTAATCTTGAGCATATAAAGGAACAGCATAAATATTGCCATGTCTAGACTTAAAAAGAATAGTAAGTGTAAGACTTTATTTAATGTATCGTTTACCACGTCGAGGTAGTTTACTGTACAAGCCGTAGTGCCATCTAGGATGATACTAAATATGGACACTAGTAGAAGTTTCGCAAAGAAGTTACCTTTCAAGCTAAAGTTGTATAGTCTACAACCTCTAAGATATATTACTCCTATGTATACCAAAACGAACAGGCAACCTATTTGAAGTTTACAATATTCCATTAAATATTTTTACTCCTTTTAGAAAATGGGCGGGATAAATCTTCTCCCGCCCTAATAGAATCTGTTGAATGATTTAATGCCACATTCTTATTCAAACTCGAACCACTTGAAAATCACAAGTAGATTCAAGTTGTATTTTTTTTATTACTTGTTTAAATTTTCTACCACACAAGCACATCTGTTACATAGTGTTGGATGGATAGAGTTCTTGCCAACGGTGTTAGAGTATGCCCAACAACGTTCACACTTTTCACCCTCAGCCTTGATTACTTGATAAGCTACACCATCTACGGAAGTGTCCTTAGTTACTGTAACGTTGGATACGATTAGTACCATCTTTAAAGTTTCAGCAAGTTCGGAATACTGTTGTACTAGCTCATCGGAATTGCAAAGGATATTTACGTTTGCATCTAGAGGTTTACCGATTACCTTTTCAGTACGTTTAACCTCTAACTCCTTGTTAGCGTCTTCTCTAGCCTTAGCGATAAGTTCCCATTTAGCTTTGAACTCTTCACTAACTGTATGGTTTGATACAGTAGGCATATCGTTTAAGAATACGCTTTCAGTGTTGTCGGAATCCTTGTGGTTGATGTAAGTCCAAATCTCTTCAGCAGTGAATGAGATGATAGGTGCAGAGATTCTAGTCAAACCACTCAAGATAGTGTACATAGCACTCTGTACTGCACGTCTAGATTTAGAAGTAGCACCGTCACAGTATAGTCTGTCCTTAGCGATATCTAGATAGAAGTTAGACATATCCACAGTACAGAACTTGATGATAGCATTCAAAACTATGTGGAAGTCGAAAGCCTCATAACCTGCGGTAGCCTTTTGGATTAGCTCATCAAACTTTAGGATAGCCCATTGGTCTATCTCTTGATACTCTTCATAAGGGATAGAATCTGTATTAGGGTTAAAGTCGGATAGATTTTGTAGTAAGAAACGAGCGGTATTTCTAATCTTTCTGTAAGCCTCGGAGAGTTGCTTTAGAATGTCGTTAGAGATTCTAATGTCTGAGTGGTAGTCGGAAGATGCTACCCAAAGTCTTAGGATATCAGCACCGTATTTGTCGGTAACTTCGCTAGGGTCGATACCGTT
>CAZWRW010000007.1:0-17884 GCA_964636465.1 uncultured Ruminococcus sp.
GCAACCGAAAATATGCTAACCTCCGATATAATCCCATGTTACCGCATGGTGGAACGGTTACAGCCTGTTCACTAAACTATTATAAAATTACAACACTTTAACATGATTTTCTCGTTCATAATTGCTGATTAGCTTGACCATAACATTTTCTGAGATAACCTTTATATTATTTTCATCGGATATTAACTTAAAAACTTTAAGCATTTTCGAGGACTTTTTACCGTTATGATATTCAAAATATTTATCGTTGCTTAGCACTAGATAGTTAATCTTTTCGTTAATTCTATTGGCAACGTTACCACCAAGAGACTTTATCATTTTGCAAACATCATCAAGGTTGAACTTGATAAAAGTCCCCTCAAATGTAAAAGTTCTGTTAGAAAACGGATTGTAAATGAACTTTTCAAGGTTTTCCGAAATTAGAGTGTTTTTCAAAGATTCGTAAAACTCGAACATTCTCATGCACCACATTATGGAGTTTAATTGATTTTTCATCAAGTTGAGTTTTAGCCGTTCAAATACCGAAATAACGTCATCGGTGAACCCATGGACGAACAAGTTATACACCATCTCCACGATGTCAACGTAACTGTTCGGAATGCTCTCTTTATCCACATTGTAGTAATAGTAGGATAGAAATTCGTTCTTTAAGTATGTGTTACAGCTCAATATTGGGAGGTCTCCGACAAACTCCATGTAGTCGTGTGATACTCCGTTGACGTTCTTGTAATTGTTGATACTGCACATCTTGAACGGCGTGTTTTTGACTTCGTCAGGGATTTCACGCTCATAATTTACGTTTAGTATTATCGTATCGACGATTCTGTTGCCCCTAACCTTTACCGCAGATATTTGACACAACTTATCATAACAGAAATCCCATCCAGTAGAAACTATGTTCATAATTACGTACTCATCTGTGGGATAGAAACCATGTTCACCGATAAAGTTCACAAACTCGTTGGAATCTTCACCATCATCATTATGATAAGATTTGATAAATTCACGTTCGGAAATTATAATAATACCATATTTTAAGCTATTTAGGTTTAAGTAATGTAGTTCATCTTGCTGTGTGAAGTAGCCGTTTATGAAGTTGAAGTACACATCATCGTTGACTACGACATAGTCAAGTGTTTCGTCAAAGCAAGAGTCTAAAAAGTTTCCATTAGATTCTCTTATTAACTTTTTAAAATCCTTATGAGATACTTTATACAAATTCTCAAAGTATGATACATTTTTTCCGTTAATTGAAACACGGAACGTTTCACGAGTTGCAGATATATTCATGTTAAAACTCCCTTGTAGTACGCTAGATGTTTGACATTTTGACTTGTAATATTATGAAAGTGGATTTTTGGCTCACATGGCAGATGATAACATCAAATTATGTTACAAACTATACCATATAAACCGATTTTGACCTTAGTAATTATATCACTTTAAAATGCCAATGTCAATAAGTGTTTAGGCATATCTGTAAGAATTTTAAAGAATCCTGTGTAGGAAACGGGCTGTGACCGTTCCTCAGAATCAAGCGGAGCTTGATTGATTTTCACACACCTAAATTTCATATTGACTAAACGTTTAAGTTATGGTAAAATCAATCTAGAGGTGATTTTTTTTGAAAACTAAAACTAGAAGTATATTAACTTTGCTAACCTGCTTAACTTTTACGATGTCAACCCCTATGGTAAGCACTTCGGCAGTTGAATTGCCCATCGTGGATACGCAAACCACAACTACAACTGTGGATTCCACGCTTAAAAGTGCCAACATAGACTACTCCGAAAGTACCGAAACCATCGGTAATCCGGGTATGGGATACACTCAAACGCTAGGATACAATTGCAAACCTAACAACACTCCAGTGCTAAATCCTACTGGTAACTTGGTGCTGATGTTCATTGATATAGGAGCGTTCTCAAGTGGCGTAAACGGCACTACTGACGATGATGGCAACTACATCGAAGGTACTGACTACGACCTCGATGATGCTTTTTTCGAGGGGCTTAGAGGTACTTTTGAAAACGCTCGTAAGAATGGATGTACTATCGCAATTAGGTTTAGATACGATAGCAACGGCAAAAGCAATGCTGAGCCTTCAACCTTTGATAAGCTTTTAGAACACATCCAACAGATTAAAGATAGTAACATCTTAGAAGATTACAAAGACATCCTCATGTATGTAGAGAGCGGTTTCGTAGGACAGTATGGCGAACAGTGGGGCGGTAAGTACGTCTCATTAGATTACAAGGCTCAACTTTTAGATGCTATGCTAGATTGTGTACCTGATGACATTCCAGTGACGGTTAGAACTCCTAATACGTTTGCAAGATGGGCAGGTATTGAGATGTCAGACCTTGCAACCTATGAGGCTACTGGTGATGCTCTTAGGGTCGGACTATACAACGATGGCTACATGGGTTCGGATAGTGATTTAGGTACTTTTACATACAATCGTGAAGAAGAGACCACTTGGCTCGGTAGACAGACCCTACACACATACTATGGCGGTGAGTTTTCCGGTAACTTGACTTGGACTCAAAAGTATGATACATACCTCCCACAGAACTCCATCCCTGAGATGTATAAGACACATTTAAGCTATATAAACTCAAACATATACAGCCTATACAAAGACTATACTTTTTCCAGTGAGTACGATGTGGACAACGTAGACAACTCCGCATACTACGGTGAAACTGTATATAAGTTTATGCGTGACCATATCGGATATAGATTCGTGTTAAGAGACTCACAGTTGAGTACACAGGTTTCACAGGGTGGAACTCTAAACCTAGATTTCAACGTTGAAAATACAGGTTTTGCGAATCCAATACGTAGCCAAAAAGCCGAACTAATCTTAGAAAAGGATGGCGAATACATCACTACCGAAGTAGACTTAAATTCTACTGAATGGTACTCTTGTACTACTACGGAATCACAACTAGCTTTGAAGATTCCTAACCTTGAAACTGGTGATTGGAACGTATATCTAAGGTTATCCGTAGGAAATAACAGCCTATCCGAAAGTTACCTACGTTGTGTTAAGTTCGCCAACTATGACATCTGGAACACTTCACTAGGTGCGAACTATCTAGGTACTTTTGAGGTTGTACAATCTAGCAGTGTTGAGGATTCTACCAACAATACGTTCTATCAAATTAATACTGAAAATCCAGTAGTTTCAAACGGTGATATCTACACATACAATGGCATGGTAATCCTAGATGGACAACTTTCAAGTACTTCCGAATGGTCTGAGGATTCTAAAATGGTCGAGGATGGCGACAACGAACTCTACGTTTCTAACGATGATTCTTACCTATACGTCATGGCGAAGATAGTTCAAGATGCTAGTAGTCCAGTGTATAACCTTAGAATCGTCAACCAAACCAATGGCGAAACCTATTGGCTATACTATCAATCTAATGGATACGTATACTTTAACCATAACGGTGGCAATGCTGATGGTATCGTATATAAGCACGTCGGGGACTATGTAGAGTTCAAAGTACCTTTTGGGGATATCATGGGCTTAGATGATGGTGTAGTACTCACATCCATAGAGGTGAACGTACAATCCAGTAGTGAGGCTGGTTGGCCTAGTGTCGGTAGGTTGAAGTCAGGGGAGTATACTATTGATAGTAGCTTTGCTGTATATTCAACTTCTAGAGAGGTCACTCTAAACGAGGGCGACAACTTCCCAATGAGTGTTGAAACTTCACTAACTGATGCACAATATCAATGGTATCTAGACGGAACGGCTATCCAAGGAGCTACACAGCAGGTTTATACCTTAGAAGATGCCACATCCGATGATATAGGTACATATTCAGTAAAGGTCACATCTAGTAGTGGTTTAGAACGAGTTGTGGATATCTGCACAGTTAAGGGTGTAGTATCAGGGGATGTTGTAGAAGTCGATTCCACTGGAGACGTAAACCTTGACGGCTCTATCGATACTATAGATGTATTACTACTCAAGAGGTACTTACTCTCCTACAGTGTTGAAAGTCTTCCAAACCCTGATGTTAATGCTGATGGTTCTACTAATCTTCTCGATTTACTAACCTTAAAAGAAAAACTTTTTAAACTATAACTTAACGCCAAATCCAAAAATTACGGAACGTCGCTCACGGCGTTCCGATGTTTTTTTAGTATAATATGATAGAAAAGTTTTCCTGTGAATGTTAGCACATATTTATGTGAGTTTACTGTGAAATCATAAAAATATTCTTGACATTATATCATAAAAAGGATATAATAATATAATGTAGAATTGAAAAAAATCCAAAAGTGAGGTATTTTACTATGGCTGAGAAGAAACAGATGTCCCGTTCGGGATTTGAAAAGTTAGAGAAAGAGTTAGAGTATCTAAAAACCGTTAGACGTGTCGAAGTTGCCGAAAAGCTAAAAGAAGCTCGTTCTTACGGAGACCTTTCCGAAAACGCTGAGTACGACGCTGCTAAAGATGAACAAGGTATCCTTGAGGCTAGAATTACTGAAATTCAAATCACTATAGAGAACGCCATAATCATTGAAGATGATAACATCTCAACTGAAGAGGTTGGCGTAGGTTCTATCATTGAGGTTAAGCGTGTAGGTGCTACCAAGATTGAAAAGCTACAGATAGTAGGTACAAACGAATCCGACCCGTTAAACGGTAAGATTTCCGACGAATCACCAATAGGAAAAGCAGCCTTGAAAAAGAAAGTCGGTGAGATGTTCTTAGTTGATGCACCAGCTGGAGCTCTACAGTTTGAGGTAATATCAATTTCTAAGTAGTATAATAGTATAGGGAGATATTTAAAAGATGGCAAATAACCAACAGAATAATCCACCTGTTGAGGAAGAAACTCAACAGGATATTAACATATTAAAGAAGATTAGACTTGATAAGCTAGACGAACTCAAGTCTACTAACAGAAACCCTTATGAAATCACTAAGTTTGATTACACCCATAAGAATGCTGAAATCCGTGCAAACTTCGAGACCATGGAAAATCAAACCGTAAGAATTGCGGGTAGAATCATGACTTGGAGAAACATGGGTAAAGCGAACTTTATCAACGTTCGTGACGGTTCCGACAGAATGCAAGTTTACGTACGTATGAATGACATCGGTGAGGAAGAGTTCAAGGAGTTCAAGAAGTGGGATATCGGCGACATAGTAGGCGTTGAGGGATTCGTGTTCAAGACTCGTACTGGTGAGATTTCCGTACACGCTCAAAAGATAGTTTTACTATCGAAGTCACTACTACCACTACCTGAAAAGTGGCACGGTCTAAAAGATACTGATACTCGTTACCGTCAACGTTATGTGGACTTAATCTGCAACCCTGACGTTAAGGATACTTTCGTAAAGAGAAGTTTAATCCTAAAGGAGATTAGGAACTATCTAGATAGCCTAGGCTACATAGAAGTTGATACTCCAGTACTACACACTTTGGAAATCGGTGCAGCTGCTAGACCATTCGTAACACACCATAACGCTTTGGATATCGATATGTATTTAAGAATCGAGACTGAGCTATACTTAAAGAGGTTAATCGTCGGCGGTTTTGATAAGGTTTATGAAGTGGGTAGAATCTTCCGTAATGAGGGCATGGACACTTCACACAACCCTGAGTTCACTTCCATTGAGATGTATCAAGCTTACACCGACTACTTCGGTATGATGGACTTAATTGAGAACCTATACCATCACTTAGCTAAGACTATCTGTGGCTCTGATAATGTAACGTATCAAGGTGTAGAAATCAAGCTAGGCGAGGCGTGGGAGCGTCTAACCATGGTTGAGGCGGTCAAGAAGTACGCCAATGTCGACTACAACGACTGGGCTACTGATGAAGATGCTCGTGCGTGTGCAAAGGCTCACCATGTTGAAGTTGAAGAGGGTGACACTGCTACTAAGGGTCACGTATTGATAGCATTCTTCGATGCTTTTGTTGAGGATAAGCTCGTACAACCTACTATCATTTATGATTACCCTGTAGAAAACTCTCCATTGGCTAAGAGAAAACCATCAAATCCAGCGTTTACTGAACGTTTTGAGTATTTCATATACTGCCGTGAGATGGGTAACGCATTCTCCGAATTGAATGACCCTATCGACCAAAGGGAACGTTTTGAGAAACAGGTACAAGCTAAGAGAGCTCAAGGCGGTAACAATGCTCAAGTTGATGAGGATTTCGTAACCGCACTAGAGTATGGTATGCCTCCAACTGGTGGACTAGGTCTAGGTTTAGACAGGTTGGTTATGCTCCTCACTGATAGCCCATCTATCCGTGATGTGTTACTATTCCCAACTATGAGACCATTGGCTTAATGTAATTAAAACTATTTGAAAAAAATCTATGCAGAATGTAAAAAATCTTATGGAAACTTTTTCATTCTGCATTTTTTGTAAACATACGTCAATTCGATAACACAATTTGCCTTCGGCAAATCTGCGGAATGCCATGTGACAGCATGGGATTATATCAAATTGGCGTTGGTTACAACAGAACAACAGACGGGAGGCTTTTTTACTTGAATTTGGATAACGACGAAAAAGACAAAGAATTAAACTCTCAAGAGGTATCTACTGAGGAAAATTCTACACCTGAAAAACCTAACAATCTTTTGGCAACCATCAAGGAGATTGACGAAAGAGAACGTCAAGAGGAAATGTTAAGGGAACAGGAGGCTCTAAAGCAACACGATAGAGAACGTGAAGAATATTCCAAGCAGGTGCAAAAAGATAAGATAGAACTTATCAAGTTAAAACAAGGTGTGATAGACCATTCGGACACCATCCACGAGGTACACGAAGAAGCTCCAGTTTTGACATTTCCACAGAAAGTTGCAAACTTTTTTTATCATAATGCTTGGTGGCTTTGGATTGTCGTGTACCTTGTGATAGTGGCTGGTATTATCATATACGACCAACTTTCCACGCCAAAACCCGATGCAATAGTCTTGATGTTCACATACAACGATGAGTTATACGATGAAAGTTATCAAGCCATGGCTGACTACTTTGAAAACTTCGTTGATGACAACAATGGTGATGGAGTCTCTACGGTGAACATATACTATATTCCATTGACCATAGATGAGAGTGACAAACTGTTCACTTCGTATATGGCTAAGTTTTCGGGTGAGATGCAGTCTGCAACCTCAATGATAGTACTTGCCGACAGTGCTTGTGAAGAGAGACTCTCACCTGATGAGGTACTCTATAGTTTAAACAAGGATTTCGGGCAGTACGACAACGTCGAGGATTACGCTTACTATTTAAAAGATACCAACTTCGCTGAAGAGATTGGCTATACAGGGACTATCCCTGATGACCTTTACATAGGTATTAGAAGAGTACAAAGTGTTTTCGATTCAGCAACCAAGATGGAGGAAAACTTTGAAGTAGCTTATGATTTCATAGATAGGTTGATAGACTATCAAGAGAACGGCGTAGGAGAGATTGCGGATACTTCAATTGAATAGAGGTTTAAAAAATCCAATGTAGGGAACGGGCTTTGACTGTTCCCTAGAATCACACGCAATGTGATTGAATATATCAAATTGGAGTTAATAAATATAATATTACGAAAGGAAAAGCTACAGAATTTTAAGTAGCAGAGTTAAACATTGGCTAAACAGTGCAGATTTTGTGGTGCAGAGATGAGCGACGATGCCATCAAATGCCCAGAGTGTGAAAAGGCAGTACCTAATGCTGAAATAATCTTGGACACTCAAAGACGAAAGAAGAAGAAGAAGGTTACTATCGCAATAGTTGCGGTGGTGTGTGTGGTGTTGATAGTAGTAATAGCGTTGGTATCCAAGCACGTAGAGAACAACAAGACTGGTAGTAGTACATACGTTGAGGCTATCGATATGAACCTATCTAGTATGGTGGATGACCTACCACAAAAGTATTTGAATAGTTATCCTGAATTTATCCGTGGAGAGATAGAGGATACTCTAGGTATGTTGGCTGAAAACGGCTTTGAAGAGTACTTCGACCTCATGCATGATGAGATAGTTAATATCTATGGTAGTAACATAGCGGTATCCTATGAGGTTATCACTAAGACTCACATGGAACAGGAAGAGATAGACGAATACGTCGCAGACTTAAACGACTACTTCGGCAACGATGATGATACAGATTATGGCATAGAGGATGCGTATCAATTAGGAGTGAGTATCACAATCAATGGAACTGCTGGTAATCAAACGTTGAATCAAAACGTCGCAGTTATGCAAGTTGATGGTGCTTGGTATATGACTAATATAGTAAACATCGCAACTACGCAGGTTGACGACCAACAAGGTTAATATCACGCTAAATAGCATAGGATTATATTAAAATACAAGAGGGGGAAAATTTTTATGGCAACTCAAACTAAGGCTAGAAGAAAAAAGAAGAAAAAGTTGAACTACAAAGGCTTGATACTCTGTGCAGTGTTACTGTTTTTAGTACTAATCATTCCGATAAGCAGTGCTAGTAACAGTTACAAGAGTGTCATGAAAACTTACTGTAAATCGATAGTTAAGCAGGATTATCAAAAGTATAAGAGTGCTTTTCCTACGTTCATGGTGGAAAACGGTCTCGAAGATTTGGTACTCTTTACATACGATACTACCGAAAACTTTATGGAAACGCAGTACAACTCCTACACGGACGTTTATGGCAAAGGTTTGAAAATCTCATACAAGATTAACGATAGAACTAAGCTTTCCAAAGAGGAGTTGGCGGAATACACAAAGTCTGCTAATGAGCTTTCCACTGATGGCGAGAGCATAAAGTTCAAAAAGGGTTACACCTTGAACGTCACCATGAAGTATAAAGGTAAGCTTACATCTTCGGAAGAGGAAATTTCTGTGGTGGTTGTAAAGTGCAATGGCGATTGGTACATCTACGGTGGAGACTTGTACTTCTGTTAGAAAAAAAAATCAGGAACGATATAAAAGTCGTTCCTGATTTTATGTAAAGAAACCTATCAGCTTAAAGATTCCATCGGTTTGTTGTATATTAAATGCTTGTTTTTGCAAACATAAAAAGTTATCAAAAGTAAACATCTAGCGATGTTGTCAGAAATCATGCATACCCAAGCGGAACGTATTCCAAAACCGAGGACGTATACGCATAGGTATGTGCCTAACACTCTAAACACCCACTGCGTGACCGTGGACGCTATAAACGGAGATTTTGTATCACCTATGCCATTGAACACGCTCTCAAGGACGATTGAAACCGCAAAGATAGGTTCATTTAGTGAAACTATTCTAAGTAAATCCGTGCCTATTGCGATGACTTCCGCATCTTGAGTAAATATTCCGATGATGTTTCTTGCAAAGATGTATAAAAATATGCTCATTATTAACATTACGCCACTAGCCATTGCACTGGATAATCTCGTCAATTGGTTAAGTTTTTTCAAATCATTTTCCCCTTTTGCGTTGCCTGATAACGTAGCTATGGCACTCATCATGCCAACGCAAGGTATGTACACCATGGATTCCGCCGTAAATGCCAACGTATGGGCGGTATATGGAACTAATCCAAGGCGAGTTACCAAGCCTGTGAAGATTACTCTGCCACTGCTACTTGTCAAACGAGTTAGCAGAACTGGTATTCCTACTTTTACAAACTGCTTTACGATATTTACATCCAAGGATGGCTTTACGCCTTTTGGCGAAACTATTACGTTACTATAGACTCCTATAATCATGAGCAAACCGCCTATCACCGTAGATATTGCCGTTCCAAGACCAGCTCCAATTACGCCCAAGTTTGCACCAAATAACGTAATTGAAACTCCAAAGACTGTTACAGTTCTAGTGTTATATATTAGAAAAAAGTTCAAAATCACGTTGGAAATGTTCATAAAAGAGTTGACATATAAAGGTGTTTTCATGTCGCCGGTGGCTTTTAGAACGTTCCCAAATATGGCATTTATCGAAAACATCACGAACGGAGCGGAAACTATTGCAAAGTATTTTGATGCGTTGGCTCTAATGGAGACATCAGCACCGAGCCAAATCGGTAGGTATGGGCTTATCGCAAGGGCGACCGCACAGGAAATCAGTCCCACGACGACCGCCAAATAGAAAGCTTGAACCACGGCACTCTTAACTTTTTCCATGCGTTTTGCTCCGATTGAATACGAAATATACGCCAAAGCCCCAATACCTACGGCGTTTACGCCACCTTTGATTAGATAGCCGACTTCTGTAGTCAATCCGATGGTTGCGGAGGCTTCCGTGCCGAGTTTTCCTACCATTATATAGTCGACGTAGCTCACTAAAGTTTGAAGTGTGTACTCTATGAGTGACGGAATAGTCAAGCTTACGATGTTCTTAAAAAGCTGTCTATCTTTGTACATAAGTGTCACCTCCGCAAGACGATTTTACAAGTAATACTCAGGTGGAATTATTCTAGACAAAAATTGACGAGTCTTTTCGTTCTTCGGACAAGTAAAAATGTCGTCAGGAGTGCCTTCTTCTACCACATATCCATCCGCCATGAAGACCACTTTACTAGCCACATCCTTGGCGAAAGACATCTCATGTGTGACGATAATCATCGTAATACCACGTTCTGCGACCCTTTTTATGACTGAAAGCGTTTCGCCTACGAGTTCGGGGTCAAGGGCGGAAGTTGGCTCATCGAGCAAGATAACCTCCGGATTTAGCACCACGGCTCTAGCGATTCCCACACGCTGTTGCTGTCCGCCTGAAAGTTGACAAGGATAACAGTCATATTTGTCAGATAATCCAACCCAATCCAGAGCCTCTTTACCTTTTTTGACAGCCTCATCTTTAGGAACTTTTCGTGCGACTGTCAAACCCTCCGTGACGTTTTCCAGAGCGGTCTTGTTAGCGAACAGGCTGTAGTTTTGAAACACGAACGCCGTCTTTTTTCTCACCTCCAAAATGTCCTTTTTTCTTGCCTTTTTGAAGTCCACGGTTTTGTCTCCGATGGTTAAAGTACCGTCGTCAGCCTTTTCCAAGAAGTTTATGCACCTCAAAAGAGTGGTTTTTCCTGAACCTGATTGTCCCAAAATTACCACAACTTCGCCCTTTTCGACCTTTAAAGATACGTCTTTTAAAACTTCTAAGTTTCCAAAAGATTTTTTTACATTCTTAACTTCAATCATTTTACACTACTCCTAAGCGAATTTTCTGTATTTTGCACTGCTCTTTTCAACCAATCTTCCCAAATTTTCAATGATAATTGCCATTACCCAATAGATTACCGCCGCCGCAACGTAGCCTTCAAGGAAACTATAGGTAATATTGCAAGGGTATATCGAGCCGTTGTAGACTTCAAAAATGCCCAAAGAGAACGCAATAGCACTGGTCTTCATGACCGCAGTTACGTTGCTTATAAGGATTGGAATGGCTATCGGGATGACCTGTGGAATTATAATTCGTGTGAGCGTTTGGAAGTTCGTCAACCCTACGGAGTAACCCGCCTCAAACTGGAACTTGTCTATTGATAAGAACGCTCCACGCATAGCCTCTGACATATATGCAACGTTCATCAATGACAAAACTATGTAACCTATCCACATTTTGTTTGCTTCTGTGATTGATACGTTAAGGTGTAAAAAATCAGCAATTTTATCGAAGTTTAGGGTGTATATTGTGTTGATAATCATCATCGAAAGCACGAAAGGTATTGCGTTGTATATCGTGACTAGTGTTGCAAATATTGGTGATAAAATCTTGACGTTGTATATTCTAATGATTGCTATAATCGTGCCAAATATCAACCCTATGACTACGGGAACTATCGTTAATAACAGCGTATTTGGGAGATACTTCAATCCAGATTGTAGACATTCCAAAAAATCTTCAAACTTAAATGACATCACTTAACACCTACTTTCTGTTGCCATACTGGAGTTTTTTATTAAGTATGTAAAATATCAACTTAACCAGTAGGCTAAAAACTACGTATATTACCGTCACTGCGATGTAAGGTTCAAAATTGTGTCTAGTCGACGTACCTATGGCTTTAGCTCTGCCCATCATGTCGATAACGCCTATCATGTACGCCAAAGACGTGCTTTGAATTAACGTTACTAGATTCACTCCATAACTTGGAATTGCAACCCTAATCGCTTGTGGCAAGATGATTCTTGTGAAAGTTTGCCACCACGTCAATCCTACTGAATAACCTGCTTCAAACTGCGTGTGTGGTATGGAAGTTATGGAACTTCTAAAGATTTCTGCTAACATAGCACTCTCATTTAAAGTTAGTGCTATCGTCGCAAATACGAACTTGTCCCATCCATTGACGTCTATGTTAAACACGCTCAAGAGCAACGTAGGCACACCATAAAACACCACTAGCAACTGAACTAATATCGGTGTTCCCCTCATGAATGATATGTAAACGCTATAGATTGGGTTTAACACAGGTATCTTATATATCCTAATTACTGCTACTAATATGCCCAAAACGATTCCAAACACTTCTGCATAGAGAACCATCTTTAAAGTGGTGGGCAACTCGCTTAAAATTCTTGGGAAAGCATATACGAACCTATCCCATGAAAACAGACTTGACATTGTAAAAATCACTCCTTGACAATATTGTTGTAAAAATTTTGGCACTCAAAGACAGGTGAACTACTTCAAGTGCCATGTTATAAAAAATAAATCTAAGGAGATGGAGATTATTGGGCGTTGTCATAAGCGTCGTTACTTTCGGTGTAATCGTCGCCCCAGTATTCTATTGAGATTTCGGCAAGTTTACCGCTCTCTTTGAGTTGCCTTAAAGCGTCGTCAACATCCTGTTGGAGTTGAGCCTCTTCCTCGTCGTCTTTGCGGTAGAGGAAGTACGTATTTGAGGTATTTATAGGAGTATCGAATGCCAACTTAAAGTGTACGCCGAGTTCGCCGTAAGCATCGTTGGTTAGTCCGATATCTTTTTTACAAGCTGTTAAGAAACTCCACTTGCCACTTATATAGTAGCTCACGGATTCTTCAGTAGTACTGGTAGTCGTGTAGTCTAGATTAATCTGCTTATCTGGATGGTCTTCGTTCCAGTGTTCGAGGTAGTTAGCAGTGTTATCACCAGCGGACGCATGGACTGTAGTACCTGCGAAATCCTCAAGGGAGTTAATGTTGGTAGTGTCCACATCATCGAGAACCCACGCATACATATCGAATACGGTGTAACCCTCTTGACCGTATAGATAGTTTTCTTCACGTTCGGCGTTCCACTCATACTGATGGGCAGCGAGGTCAATCTTGTTGCTCTCTAGTGCCAATAGCACGTTTTGAAAGTCGAAACTCTCATAGGTGAATGTGTACTGTGGTAGGAGTTCATCTACTGCTTGAAGTACTGCGTAGTCGTAACCTGCAAGGTTGCCGTCGTCGTCAAGATAACAAGCAGGATTGTAAGAGTTACCACTACCTACCCTAATGACTTTAGCATCTGGGTTGTCTGTAGATTCTTCTGCGTTGTTGTCTGCTATGGCGTTGCTGGAAGTGCTTTCAGTGGAGTCTTCGCTTTCGGAAGCACTAGCACTGGAACAGGCGGAAAGTACCCCGCCAAACATGGTCAACATGAGCATTACTGCCATAGTCTTCTTGATGTTTTTTAACTTTTTCATAAAAATCAATCCTTTCGTACCTTGAGTTCAAGGCTAAAATGTTTAAATCTATGTAAACTACCCATTTCAGAGTAGGAATTTTCAATCACATCAAAAAAGACCGCTCAACTCCCGAAGGAGTTAAAACAGTCTCTAATCTCTTTAGTCAACCATTTGAAATGATTTTCAAAGTTTCTATAGTTATAGCAAATTATATATCCTAGTACGCATATAGGTTTTATTTGTTTTCTTCTATGGTTAGAGTATACACCTAAAAAGTATGTTTGTCAATACATTTCTAAAAGTTTGTAGCATATTCTATAAAAACTTTAATTCCACAAAGATTTTTTGTGAGACTTTAACCTAGTAAACACGTATGTTTAGTATTATATTATATAATAAGATAATAAAAACGGAACGATGTAGATATCGTTCCGTTTTTATTCACATGAAGTTTTAACTATGTAGGGAACGGTCAAAGCACGTTCCTACATCCCCTATATACAAAAGATTACTTACCGCTAACGGTAGCACTATAGATATGTTCAAGAAGAGTCAATGCTCCACGGTAACCGATATAGCTCCTATTGACTACAACCTGTTCAGTGGCTGGAACGCCAACCTCTAGAAGTAGACCGTGTTTTTCTCTAGCTACGTCGGTTTCCCATGATGAACCGAGTATCAATGGCACACTAGTACCGAAGTCAGTTTCACTTAGTGATTTTTCTATCAAGTAGCCGTCTTCGAGGTACTCAACCTCAGTAGATACCCCCTCGGATAGGTTATGATATAGTTCACTAATGCTTTCACGATACTTTTTAGGTGGATTATCTGTAATAATCTGTTTAACTGGAATTAAGCCTATTTGGTCGGATAGGAACTTAGTTAGAGCGACATTGTAAGAACTATCGCCGATGGTTGCAAACTTTGAAGGTAGACCGAACCAATACTCAGCAAAGAAGTTAGAGAAGTGTTCTAGGAAGTAGTAGTATATGTTAGCCTCATCAGCGATAAACTTTTCGGACTGTTCCTTATCAATACCTGCGAACTCTACCACCTTGCGAATAAACTCTGTAGTAGCCTCTTCGCCTATAGGTATCACTGGAATGTGTAGATAAGGTTGATTGTACTTCTGTTCTAGATGTTTAGCGGTTTTGAGTCCAGTCCATGCGGAAACCACCAAGTTAAACTGTGCCTTAGGGATATCTTTCCATTCCTTAGCACCGCCACTCTCAGGACCAAACAATACGTTTACCTTAAATCCAGAACTTCTAAGGATACGTACCATTTCTAGATAGTCACCTCTCCAGTTGGTGTTAAAGTATGGAGTTTCAAACCATAGGTTGATTAGTCCCTTTTCCTTTTCACCTTGATAGTCTCCTACGTATTGGTCTATGATGGCTTCTACTACTATCTCATGACCTGTTAGATTGTTACCTTTAAATCCGCCAGTATCTGCATGAACTAGTGGATAACCTGCATCTTGATACTTCCTAATTACAGATGATACATCATCGCCGACTAGTTCGCCTGAACAACCAGTCAATACGACGAACAAATCACCCTTTAGAACTCCCAAAGTTGATTTAACAAGTTCATCAAGTTTTTTAGCACCACCGAAAACTATATCATTTTCGCCTACGTTAGCACTAGGAACGTTACCGCCACCTGCACCGCAAGTGCCTTGGAAACCGTTCGCAAATGATAGTATACTAAACTGTTTAGCCATACATCCAGGACCACAGTTAGCTATAGGCACGGCATTCTTGATACCTAATACTGTATATGCACTACCTACAGTACAACCATATCGAGGATGTACTATAGTGTTACTCTTCTTCACTTCTGTAATGTTAGACATTTTTAACTACCTCCTAAAGTTTTACTACTTCGTCTAATATTTCTGGATGGTGGGCTAATGCGAATGGGTCTTCTTGATTTATCCACCAATCCGTATAAGGTAGTTTTACGTGACGTTGTAGTACTTGGTTAAACTTCTTCCTAGAGATAATCTCTAACAAGATTTCACCTACTCTAATCATACCGTCGTAACCTACTGGAATGTGTTCATCACCCATAGGTAGAGCAGGGATACCTAATTTAGCAGCCTCAGGGGCTAGACCTTGGTGACGTATGATTATAAAGTCAGTCTTTACACGTTTAAAGACGTTGTTCAACTGATAAGCTTGAGTCTTACTTACAGTGAAGTGTTCTATATCGCCGTAGTTGTCAACTAAGTGTTTTAGAGTGTTTTGACCTTCTAGACCGCTATCGTATACTGGGTCGTGGTGGAATACTAGAGAACCTTCTACACCGATTCCTAACTCTCTAAGAACTGTAATCAATCCGTGAGAGTAGGACGAACCAGTTAGTACGAAACCTTTAATATCTCTGCTTTGGAACTCTTTACGTAGCTCTAAGATTCTAGGCATAACTCTTTCATGTTCGGACTTTATGTAGTCTTCTATGATATCCTCTTTACCTACCACTTTAGCGATAGCTCTAAGCCATTCGTCAGTAGCCTTAAAGCCGTAAGGTTGAGGGGCATCTAGTTGAGGAACGCCGTAGTTTTGTTCTAGGGCGGTAGCCATATATGAACCTAAAGTATGACAGAAAGTCGCAGTAGCTACAGCTTCGGTAGCTTGATGGAGTTCATCATAACTAGCCATGTCTATCATGTAGTTTACTCTTAGACCTAAAGGTTTTAGCATTTCGGTGAAGTAGTCAGTACCCCAAAGTGCCACGATGTTGATTAAATCTTTCTGTTTTTTAGGTTGCTTATTGACTAGCTGTCTAACGATACCGTGTTGTGAGATATCGAAACCAGTACTCCAGTGTTTACTACGGAAACCCTCACAGTGTAGTGGAACGATAGGAACTCCTACTTCTTCTTCCATTTCGTCAGCAATACTATCTATATCCTCACCGATGATTGCTGTAGCACACGCCATGGATATGAATATCGCTTTAGGATTGTAACGTTCTTTAACGTCTCTAATGGTTTGGCGTAGCTTGTCACTAGCTCCGAATACCATATCTTTTTCGAGTAGGTTTGTACTGCTTATGTTTATATTTTGGATAGGTTTACCTCTTCTAGCTAGACCAATCTTAAAGGCTAGGTTAAGGTAAGTATTATCAGCGGAACAGCCTATAGGTGCGTGTTGTATTAGTACGCAGTCGGTGATGTTACCTATTTGGCACTCCACGATATTATTAGCACACATAGTCTGTTGGTTTAGTGGGGTATTTAGTTCACATAGTCGACAGGCTCTACCTGAACCACAACCTCCTTTGTTCTTTTGACTTCTTTCATCGTAACTGGACGCTTTAACTAAGTCTGAGGCTTTTCCGTCCCAAGCGGTAATAGTTCCAAGACGCATTTCACGGTTCTCAATTGAAGTCATATCTAAGTTAATCTTCTTAGGCAAATTGAACACTCCTTTGTATATTTGTATCAAATCAACGTAAACACATAAAAATAGACTGTTTTAAAAATATCTTTTAAAAACAGCCTCTAATTAATTTAGTCAACTATATATATTCAATGCCTAGTATTTCTATAGGCATTACATGATTTGAGTATGCTATTAGTATATACCTTTATTCTACATTTGTCAATATATTTTTTGGCTTTTGTGAAAAAACACATAAAAATTAGGTGTATAATATCCCATTTTGGACTTAATATGCACAGTAAGTATATATTGTTACTATGGTTTAACGCCAATTCGATAATTTGCGGAACGGTCAACTCATTTATTCCCCACCTAAAAGATGGGGAGTTCACTACTTATCTCTGTCCTAAAAAGCTTTCTTGATGTCATCAACAATAATACTGTATTTTCCATTTATTTTTGTTTTAAGCTCGTTGATAGCTGTTTTCCAATCTTCCATATATTTGTTACGCTCATCATCATTCTTGAAACCAACATATGAAAATTCATGTGAATTATCGATGAATAGAGCATCGTATCTTTCCTGTAAATCGTCAAATTTGGCATCTAATTCAAAATCCGAACGCAACTCATCTGGAAGGAGCGTGTCAATAACATCATCATTCTCATCATACAGCCAAACTGGATAACAATGATATTCAAGCATCAAACGGATTTTTTTAATCATAATATTTCCTCCTACGAACGTAGATTAACACCAACAACAATCAATGTGTATTGTGGTGCAAAAATAAAAGTAATGTCTATCAATATAGACCTTACTGATGATTTTCTCATAAGTTTAAGCATTGAAATCTATGTTGTCTATCACATCGCAAAAAGACTCGTTGT